>JBJFBR010000126.1:0-8552 GCA_051888545.1 Oscillospiraceae bacterium | reverse complement strand
GGGAAAGGCAGAATTCTATCAGAAAATGATGAGATACAACTGCTTGACAGCGGTACCTATCATATTAAGAAAAGAATGGGATATTCTCTTTCTTTGCTTGCATATTCAGATGAAGTTAAGGGACTTACCATAAGCGGAGTTAAATACACAGCCGAAAATGTATATATATCCAACACTTTTCCGTTGGGAATATCAAACATCATAACTGAGGAGAAAGCAGACATTACTTTTAACAGCGGAAAGCTTTTGGTGATTCAATCAAAGCTATGAACCAATTTCCCGAAAGTGCATATAATAAATTAACGGGTTTTCCGTTAATGCTTTTGGGAGGTTTTTATGATGAAAGTAGTAGTAGTTAAAAGTCCAAAGCTGTTGTCAGGAATACTTAGAATGATATTTAAAATAAAAAAAGAAGACGGAGATTGTTAACATACAAAAGCTTCATTGCAATGTGATTTTTGAAATGCATTGCTATGAGGCTTTTTATTTTTTTGTCTGCATATACTTTAACAGGCGGTGATGAAATGATATCTGTTGAAGTAAAAAATATCAAGCTGGGAGTTTCTTTCAGCTTTTTTGCATTGACGGCAATAATGTGCATACTTGGAAACTCCTCGTCAGAAATTATACTGACAATTCTGTTATGCAGTATTCTGCACGAGTCTGGCCACTTAACAATGATGTTTATATTTTCAAAGCCGCCTGAAAGCATTGTTTTGTACGGCGGCGGAATAAAAATCACTCCCGACAATTCTATGATTATTTCAAAATCAAAGGAAATTGCCATACTTTCCGCAGGGTGTGTAACAAATCTTCTGACAGCTGTTATTGCTATGATTACAAGCAGCTGCATATCATATTTTGTACTGATAAACATAATGCTTGCCGCTTTTAATCTTATGCCTATAAAATACTCTGACGGCGGAAGAATGCTTGCAGAAATTTTTGATGATAAAATATGGGTAAGGATTATCCGGTATATTTTTATTGCATTTATGGCTGCTGTTATTATAATCCTTTTGCTCCGTGGAATGTTCAGCATTTCAATGACGTTAACATTCATATATGTTGTTATATCTGAGTTCTTTCTTTAATTTACATACAATTAACATAGCTTTGCTTTTGGAGTTAACATAGGTTAAGCTATACTATGAATTGTACAAGGAAGTACAAAATATTGAAAACAATGAAAGAGAGTGTTAATTAATGAAAAAGGTATTGAGTGTAATTGCTGCAGGCATTATGGCATTGTCAGTATTTGCAGGCTGCGGAAGTTCAAATTCATCTGACAGCACAGCGAGCGGTGATTCAAAGAGCACAGAAACAGTTTCAGGCACAGTATCAACAGACGGTTCAACATCAATGGAAAAGGTTATCGGATATTTAAGCGAAGCTTATATGGAAGAGAATTCAAGCGTTAAGGTAACATACAATCCGACAGGTTCCGGTGCAGGAATTCAGGCAGTAAGCGAAGGAAGATGCGACATCGGTCTTTCAAGCCGTGACCTTAAAGATGATGAAAAAACAAATCTCACACAGACAGTTATTGCTCTTGACGGTATTGCAATGGTTGTAAATACTAAGAATAAAGCTGAGGATCTTACTATTGAACAGATTGCAAAGATCTATACAGGAGAAATTACAAACTGGAAAGAAATCGGCGGAGATGACGCACCAATCGTTCTTATCGGAAGAGAAGCGGCTTCGGGAACAAGAGACGGCTTTGAATCAATTACAGGTACAGAAGATAAGTGCAAATATTCACAGGAACTCACTTCAACAGGTGATGTTATCCAGACAGTTTCATCAAACCCCAATGCAATCGGATATGCTTCACTTGCAGCAGTAAACGACACAGTAAAGACATTGAAAGTCGGCGGAGTTGAGCCTTCAGAAAAAACAATTCAGGACGGCGACTATAAAATTCAGAGAGATTTCGTTCTTGTAACCAAGTCTGATAAAGAGCTTACCGGTGCTGCAAAAGATTTCTTTGACTTTGCAACAAGTGAAGAAGCAGATGACTTAATCACAAAAGCAGGAGCAGTTCCTATAAAAAGATAATTAAGGAGCGTTTAAACGTATGAAGAAAAACGGAAAGTCAAAGGGCTTTTTTGAAAGCTTTATGAGCTGCGTATTTACCGTATTTGGATTTCTGGCAGTTGCATTCGTAATAATTATAACAGTATTCCTCATTGCCTCAGGAACACCTGCAATAAAGGAAATCGGCTTAAAGGAATTTATATGTGGTACTACATGGGCATCTACAGCTAAGCATCCTCTGTATGGCATATTACCGTTTATTCTTACATCAGTTTACGGAACATTAGGAGCAATAATAATCGGAGTCCCTATAGGACTCTTTTGCTCTATATACCTGGCAAAAATGGCAAATCCTAAAGTTGCCAAAATAGTCAGTGCAGCTGTTGACCTGCTTTCAGGAATACCTTCAGTTGTTTACGGTCTTTTAGGTATGATAATAATTGTTCCTACTGTAAGAAAGGTATTTAATCTGCCTGACGGTGCAAATCTGTTTTCAGCAATACTTGTGCTGGCGATAATGATTCTGCCTTCAGTTATATCGGTTTCTCAGACAGCTATTCAGTCGGTGCCGAAGGAATATGAAGAGGCATCTCTTGCTCTAGGAGCAACTAAGGTGGAAACGGTATTCAAGGTTACAGTTCCTGCGGCTAAAAGCGGTATTTTGACTGCAATAGTTTTAGGTATCGGCAGAGCAATAGGCGAGGCTATGGCAGTAATGATGGTAGCAGGAAATGTTGCAAATATGCCGGGAATATTCAAAAGCGTCCGATTCCTTACAACGGCAGTGGCAAGCGAGATGTCATATTCATCAGGATTACAGAGACAAGCTTTATTTTCAATAGCTTTGGTACTGTTTATATTTATAATGATAATCAACATTATTTTGAATTTTGTTGTTAAAAGAGAAAAGAGTGAGTGATTTAATTGGATAGTAAAATCTCTTCTAAGAGACGAGTTAAAGACGGTATTTTAAGGCTTTTTATGTATGCGTCAGCTTTGATAATCTGTCTTATGCTTGTGGGAATGATTGGCTATATCCTTTACAGAGGTTTACCAAACATTACATGGCAGCTTGTTTCAACAAAGCCAAGTCTTTTAAAAGACAGTATCGGTATTCTGCCAAATATACTGAATACAGTATATATAATACTCGTGACTATTGTTATAGTTCTTCCCCTTGGTGTGGGAGCAGCCATATATCTTAATGAATATGCAAAGAACAGAAAAGCTGTAAAGATTATTGAACTTGCCACCGAGACGCTTTCAGGAATTCCTTCCATTATATACGGCCTTGTTGGTATGCTTATATTTGTACAGTTCTGCTCTTTGGGAACAAGTATTCTGGCAGGTGCTCTTACTTTGGTTATTATGACGCTGCCCACAATAATCCGCACCACTCAGGAAAGCCTGAAAACCGTACCGCAAAGCTATCGTGAAGGTTCGCTTGCCCTGGGAGCAGGGAAATGGTATATGATAAGAACAGTAGTTCTGCCTTCTACTATCGACGGAATCGTTACAGGATGTATTCTTGCAGTAGGAAGAATTGTGGGAGAAAGTGCGGCTCTGTTGTTTACGGCAGGAATGGCAAATGAAATTCTGGGAATCTGGGATGCTGTTATTCCCGGAAAAGCAGGCTCAACACTAACAGTAGCTCTTTATATGTATGCAAAAGAGAGAGGTCAGTTTGATGTTGCTTTTGCTATTGCTGCAATACTTCTTGTGCTTACATTTATAATCAATATGTGTGCAAAGCTTGCAGCTAAAAAGTTAAAGAAAGGATAACTATAAGTATGTCAGATATAATTACTGTTGAAAAGCTGAATTTGTGGTATGGTGATAATCACGTTCTTCACGATATTGATATGAATATTGAAGAAAAACAAATCACAGCATTGATTGGTCCTTCAGGCTGCGGAAAATCAACTTTTCTCAAAACCCTGAACAGAATGAACGATTTGGTTGAGGGCTGCCGCATTGAAGGCAAAATAAACTTTGCAGGAAAAGACCTTAATAATGACTATGACGTAAATAATCTCAGAAAACGCATAGGAATGGTATTTCAGAAACCAAACCCGTTTCCTATGAGTATTTATGACAACATTGCATACGGCCCGAGAATTCAGGGAATCAAATCAAAAGTCAAGCTTGATGAGATTGTTGAAACATCCCTTAAGCAGGCTGCAATATGGGACGAGTGCAAAGACCGGCTCAAGAAGAGTGCATTGGGAATGAGCGGCGGTCAGCAGCAGCGTTTGTGTATTGCAAGAGCATTAGCTGTTGAGCCGGAAATACTGCTTATGGATGAGCCTACATCTGCACTGGACCCTATATCAACATCAAAGATTGAAGATCTGGCGCTGGAACTCAAAGAAAAATATACGATTATTATGGTTACACATAATATGCAGCAGGCTGCAAGAATCGCAGATAAAACTGCATTTTTCCTGCTTGGCGATTTAATTGAATTTGCAGATACGGATAAAATTTTCTCCAATCCTTCAGATAAAAGAACAGAGGACTATATTACAGGGAGGTTCGGTTAATGAGAGAGCATTACGACGAACAGCTTGCGCAGCTTAATAACGAGCTTATTACCATGGGCGCAATGTGTGAAGAAGCAATAGGTACTATTGCAAAACTGCTGGAAAGCTCAGATGAAAAGCTTAAAAATCTTGTATTCAGAAATGAAAAGCAAATTGATGAAAAAGAGCGTGATATTGAATCGCTTTGTCTGAAGCTTATATTGAAGCAGCAGCCTGTTGCAAGCGACCTGAGATTAATTTCTTCGGCATTGAGAATGATTTCAGACCTTGAAAGAATAGGTGACCAATGTGCAGACATTGCAGATATATCAGAATATGTCACAAGCACCAAGCTCAAAGTACATACTCATATATACGATATGGCAAAAGCGTCTATTTCAATGGTTACAGACAGCGTTGAATCATTTGTAAAGCAGGATATTGAAATGGCAAGAAAAACTATTTCTGTAGACGACAAAATTGATGACTTGTTCAACCATGTAAAAGAAATTCTGATAGACGCTATAAAAGCAGGAGATGAGGACGCAGAAATGCTTGTTGATCTGCTTATGATAGCCAAGTATTTTGAAAGAATCGGCGACCATGCCGAAAATGTTGCCGAAAGCGTCATTTTTTCTATAACAGGAGAAAGATAACAGATATTCAGTATTGATTTTTTTGCTCAATCAATGTATAATTCTTTGTAAGGGTGTGATAAAATGATTTATATTGTAGAAGATGATGATAATATAAGAAAGCTTGTAAGTTATGCCTTGAACAAAGAAGGATATTCTGTGCAGGGATTTGCTTTGCCTGAAGATTTCAGAAAAGCTTTGGACGCTCAGATGCCTGAGCTGGTTATTCTGGATATAATGCTGCCACAGGAAGATGGATTATCTATACTGAAAAAGCTGCGGGAAAATATAGAAACAAAAGATTTGCCTGTAATTATGCTCACGGCAAAAAGCAGTGAGTTTGACAAGGTTACAGGATTGGATATGGGTGCTGATGATTACATATCAAAACCATTCGGCATGGTGGAGCTTGTATCCCGTGTCAAAGCAGTTTTAAGACGTGCAGCACGGCAGAAGGAATCGGAAGAATATCGTGTAGGCGGACTGTATGTCAATGTAGGAAAGCATATAATTGAACTTGACGGCAAGCCGATCTCACTTTCCTATAAAGAATACTGCCTGCTTATTACATTGCTGGAAGCTGACGGCAAGGTAGTTAAACGTGACGAACTTTTAAACCGTGTATGGGGAGAATATTATGAAGAATCGAGGACGCTTGATGTTCATATAAGAAAACTGAGAGTCAAGCTTAGTGATAACGGCACATTGATTCAGACTGTAAAAAATATCGGCTACAAAATAGGGAGAGAAGTAAATGAATAAAAAAATATTTAGAAATCTTCTCGTGTCATCATCTATAGTGCTTGTTTCTACGGTAGTACTTATATTAGGTGTACTGTTTTCATTTTTTGAAAACCGTATAAAGGACGAGCTGAAAGATGAAACGGAGTATATATCCATTGCTATTGAATCTCAGGGTGAAGATTTTTTTAAAAACTTTGACAGCAAGGAAAAACGTGTAACATTAATTGATGCAAAAGGAAAAGTTCTGGCTGATACCTCTGCTGACCCTGCAAAGCTTGACAATCACGCAGACCGTGAAGAAGTCAAACAGGCTATGGAAACAGGTACAGGTACAAGTATCAGATATTCCAAAACCTTAACTCAGAAAACCATATATTATGCCGTTAAGCTTGACAACGGAAATATCCTCAGAGTTTCTACGCTGCAATATACGTCCTTTGCAGTACTTCTGGGACTTTTACAGCCAATAGTTATAATTATTATTGTAATGCTGATTTTGTGCCTTGTGCTTTCGTCAAGGGCTTCAAAGAGCATAATCAAGCCGATTAATGAACTTGACCTTGACAATCCTGAAAAAAATACAGGAAAGGTTTACGATGAAATTGCTCCGCTGTTAAGCAAGATTGCTACGCTGAAACGTACAATTAACAAACAGCTGGTTGACGCAAAACAAAAGCAGGAAGAATTCAGACTTATTACCGAGAATATGAGCGAAGGATTTTTGGTAATTGATAAATCAGCCAATATTCTGACATATAATTCAGCAGCACTTAAACTGCTTGAAATAGACAGCGTGAAAAATGAGAGTGTGCTTACGCTTAACAGAACACGGAATTTCCGTGAGGTTGTTGAACAGGCGCTCAGCGGCAGCAGAGCGGAAAATGATATGACTCTTTATGAGCATTACTATAATCTTATTGCCAATCCTGTTTTTGAAAACGAAGAAGTGATCGGAGCAATTATAATTATTGTTGATGTTACTGAAAGCTATAAACGTGAAGCGCTGCGGAGAGAATTCACAGCAAATGTATCTCATGAGCTGAAAACACCTTTGACATCTATTTCAGGATTTGCAGAGCTTATGAAAGACGGTGAGACTTCTGAAGAAACCGTCAAGGATTTTTCTAAATCAATTTATGACGAGGCACAGCGACTTATCACATTGGTTAACGATATAATAAAAATAACTCAGCTTGATGAAACCACAGAAAAATATGATGTTCAGGCTGTGGATTTGTACAGCCTTTCAGAAAGCGTTGTTGGCAGCCTTAAATTGCAGGCAGAAAAAAAGCATATAAAAATGTCTGTTGTGGGCGAGCATTGTAAAGTTATGGGAACTCCGCAGATTCTTGATGAAATGATTTACAATCTTTGTGACAATGCCATTAAGTACAACAAGGAAAACGGCAGCGTTGAGATTGCAATATCAGAGAATGCCGACAATGTAAGTGTATCGGTGGAAGATACGGGAATTGGAATTCCTATAGCTGACCAAAGCAGAGTTTTTGAGCGTTTTTACCGGGTTGATAAAAGTCATTCAAAAGCCATTGGCGGAACAGGCCTTGGACTTTCCATTGTAAAACACGGAGCAATGTATCATAATGCAAATGTGACTATGGAAAGCCGTGAAAATCAAGGTACAAAAATTACAATTACCTTCAATAAATAGAGTGAAAATTCTGCAGAAGTTCAGGCTTTTGCAGAATTTTTGTTGACGGAAATTATAATATGTGATAAAATTGTATTATATCCGGAAGAAAAGCGGTGAATTTGAAATGATAAACTGTCTTTGCGTTGGTTTCGGCGGTTTTGTAGGTGCAGTGCTCAGGTATCTGGTGGGGCTTATTCCTTTTGAAAGTTCAAATGGTTTTCCGTTTAAGACCCTGGCTGTTAACATAGCCGGTTCATTTTTGATTGGAATTATTGCAGCTCTGGCAGGGCAGAGCATTATAAACGAAAAATGGAACTTGTTCTTGAAAGTTGGCATTTGCGGCGGATTTACAACATTTTCAACCTTTGCATTGGAATCAGACCGGCTTTTTAAGAACGGGGCTGTAGGTTTTGGAATACTTTATATTGTCCTGAGCGTAGTTTTAAGCATTCTGGCAGTTATTGCCGCACAGATTATAGTATCAAAGTAAAGGAAATGATTCAATATGTTTTTTGAAAAGCTTGACGGTGATAACGAGAAGGAAATTGAGGAGATGTCACAGCTGGCGACATCAATAGTAAAAGAGTATTATGATCCGCTGCTGGGAACAGAGCAGAATGAGTATATGCTTGATATGTTTCAGTCGGTTCACGGTATAAAGGAACAGCTTGAGCATGATTGCCGTTATTATTTTGCCGTTGATGAGGAACATAACAGAATCGGATTCTTTGCCTATTATATCCGGGAAGATGAGCTTTATCTCAGCAAGCTTTATCTGCTCAAAGACCAGCGAGGCAAAGGATATTCAAAGGAAATTCTGAATTTTCTAATTGAAGATGCAAGAGCTAACGGAAAAAAAGCCATTAACCTTAATGTAAACAAGTATAATAAATCCGTTGAAATTTATGAAAAGCTTGGTTTTAAACGTATTCGTGCCGAACTGAACGATATAGGACACGG
>JBJFBR010000125.1:0-2539 GCA_051888545.1 Oscillospiraceae bacterium | reverse complement strand
TCAGCAATATAATCATCAAGGATTTTCATTCCTCTGTCAATAGTCTTGTTGAAGTTTTCTTCTTCGGCAGTCAAAAGTTTTGTAATCCAGTTATACTTTTCTTCAAGCTCAGGATATTCAACCTTAGAGTTGTCAACAACTGTTCTCACAATGTCCTTGAGGAATATTCCGTTAATGCCCAAGAGCTTTCCGTGACGAACTGCTCGTCTTATAAGACGGCGCATAACATATCCTCTGCCCTCGTTTGAAGGCACAATTCCGTCAGATGCCATGAAAGTAACTGAACGAATGTGGTCGGTAATAACTCTTATAGATACATCTTTTTTGTGGTCTTCACCGTATTTGCAGTTTGCGATTCTGCAGACATGGTCACGAATTGCCTTTATTGTATCAACATCAAAAATCGACTCAACGTTTTGCATAATAGATGCAATTCTCTCAAGTCCCATACCTGTATCAATATTTTTTTGATCAAGAGGAGTGTATGTTCCGTCCTCGTGTCTGTCAAACTGTGTGAACACAAGATTCCAGAATTCCATATATCTGTCGCAGTCACAGCCTACTGTGCAGCCGGGCTTTCCGCAGCCGAATTCTTCTCCTCTGTCATAGTAGATTTCAGAACATGGTCCGCAAGGTCCGTCAATTCCGGCTTCCCAGAAATTGTCCTCTTTGCCCATTCTGAAGATTTTTTCCATAGGCAAGCCAATATCCTCGTGCCAGATTTTCTCAGCCTCATCATCATCTTCATAAACAGTAACATAAAGACGTTCTTCAGGTATTTCCAGTATCTTTGTGCAGAACTCCCATGCCCATTCAATAGCCTCTTTCTTGAAGTAGTCGCCGAATGACCAGTTGCCAAGCATTTCAAAGAAAGTACCGTGACGTGCTGTCTTTCCTACATTTTCAATATCACCTGTACGGATACATTTCTGACAGTCTGTCATGCGGCGTCTTGGCGGTTCTTCCTGACCTGTAAAATATGGTTTCAACGGTGCCATGCCTGCATTTATGAGCAATAAGCTGTTGTCGTTTCTTGGAACGAGAGGGAAACTTTTAACTCTCAGATGCTCCTTGCTTTCAAAAAACTTGAGATAAGCTTCTCTTATCTCGTTTACACCCATCCATTTCATAAACAATCTCCTCCTAAAAAATAAAGTCTCCGCCCCAAAATGGGACGAAGACAAAGTTTCCGTGTTACCACCCAAATTACCGACTAAAAATAATCGGTCACTCAAAATCCTTAACGCAGATTATACGCCGCTGCTTTCACAGCGATACTCAGGTTAGCCCCCAAACTCTGCGGAAAGACTTTCACCGGCCGTCTTTTCTCTGAACCGCATCTGTTTGGTTAATTCCCTCAACGCATTTAAAATATTACTCAAATCAATACCGCACAACTGCCGCTTTCGGCTTTGTGCGATGTTACCTTTATAATTATAAACCCATAAGCCGCAAATGTCAAGAGCTTATTTCTTTAAAAAGTTCACAATAACCATAGCCGTTCCAAGAACTGTGAGTACAATTCCTGTAGCTCTGTTTAAGGTTTTAGGCGAAGCCTTATTTGCCAGAATGGCGGCAATTCTTGCCCATATGAGCGTTGAAACAATGCAGAAAAGCAAAATCCATGGATCCGGGAAATCACCTAAAACCATATGAGATGCCGCACCTGTCAATGCAGTAAATGTCATTATAAAAACGCTTGTTCCCACAGCAGTTTTCAGCTCATATCCAAGCACGGTTGTAAGGATCAATAGCATCATCATTCCGCCGCCTGCGCCTACAAAACCGCATATCAGTCCTACCAGCGTACCGCATAGCACCGACTGAATAAAGCGTTTTTTTGCAGAAGTATCCATCATTTGCTCTTTGGTTGTCATAACCGGCTTAATAATGAATTTGATACCCAACAGCAAAGTCATTACCATTGAAAATCCGCCCATAGTTTCAGACGGCACAAGCTTTGCAAGAATACTTCCCACAAAAGTGAAAATCAAAACGGTTATCATCATTACAACGCCGTTTTTAATGTCAAGATTTTTGTGCTTGCCGTATGTGTATGCTGAAACAGCGCTGGCCAGAACATCACTGGCTAAAGCAATACCCACTGCCTCATATGCAGGAACATCCAGCAAAACAATAAGCATAGGGCTTATAACTGCAGCAGCACTCATTCCAGCAAATCCGGTACCAAGACCGGCGCCAATTCCTGCCAGAAAGCATATCAACAACTTGTATAACATTATTTCTTATATCTCCTTAGATTGCTGAAAAATTCAGATAAAATCCCGCTGCATTGCTCTTCAAGCACTCCCCCGACAATTTCAGGCTGGTGATTGAATGGCAAATCAAATAGATTTATTATCGACTTGCAGCAGCCGGCTTTTCTGTCATAAGCACCGTATATTACCCTTTCAATGCGTGAATTTATAATTGCTCCTGCACACATAGGACATGGCTCAAGAGTGACATAGATTTCGCAGTCAATAAGCCGCCAGCCGCCTAATCTTTCAGAAGCATTTGCTATGGCAATCATTTCAGC
>JBJFBR010000124.1:12865-14331 GCA_051888545.1 Oscillospiraceae bacterium | reverse complement strand
GTTTCTCATTCAATGGAAGATGTGGCAAAGCAAGCTTCAAAGATTCTTGTAATGAATAATGCTAAAGTCTTTTGCTATGATACAACGGTGAATGTTTTTCATCGTGCAGACGAGCTTGAAAAAATGGGACTTGCTGTTCCTCAGATCACAAGAGTATTTAATAGATTAAAAGCTATGGGCTATGATATTAAAGATGATGTTTATACAGTTGATTATGGCACAAAGCTGTTGTTAAAGATGTTGAAGGGCAATAAATAGGAGGAAATTCATTTGATTAAAGATATCACACTAGGTCAATATTTCCCGGGAAATTCACCTATTCATCGAATGGATTCTCGTGTAAAACTTATTTTGACAATAGCATTTATCGTTATGCTTTTTGCAGCGGATAATTTGATTGCACTTTCTGTTGGAATAGTGTTTACATTTCTCACATTTGCAATATCCAGAATTCCTTTTAAAATGATACTAAAGAGTCTGAAACCTATTATACCTATTGTTATATTTACAGCAATTCTAAATTTGTTTTTCACCAAAACCGGTAAAGTCCTTTTCCATTTTTATTTTATTGAAATAACAGACAATGGATTAAATATGACAATTTTTATGATAGTCAGAATCATTTGCCTGATTGTCGGTACATCACTTTTAACATATACAACATCTCCTATTGAGCTTACAGATGCTATTGAAAGGCTGTTGTCACCTCTTAAAAAAATTAAACTTCCGGTACACGAACTTGCAATGATGATGACTATTGCTCTTCGTTTTATTCCAACCCTGATTGAGGAAACCGATAAGATTATGTCGGCTCAAAAAGCAAGAGGAGCAGATATGGAAACCGGATCACTGATTCATCGTGCAAAAGCTTTGATTCCAATATTAATTCCACTGTTTGTATCTTCGCTCAGGAGAGCAGAAGAGCTTGCAATGGCTATGGAATGTCGCTGCTATCATGGCGGTGACGGAAGAACTCGGATGAAGCAGCTTAAAATGTCACATCTTGACGCTTTTGGTATAACATATACAGTTATTTTCTTGATAGGAGTTTTTGTGATAAATCATTTTTTCAAATAGGATGTTTTTATGAGAAATTTTAAAGTTAAAATGGCTTATAATGGTGCAAATTATCATGGTTTTCAAAGACAGGAAAATGCCTATACTGTTCAGCAGGCTGTGGAAGATACTTTGTCAAAATTACTGGGTGAGAAAATAATTATATACGGCTGTTCAAGAACAGATACCGGTGTTCATGCAAGAGAGTTTTATTTTAACTTTAAGACTGATTCTACAATAAATTGCAGGGGAATAGTTTTTGGCATGAATCCAAAGCTGCCGGATGATATATCTATACTTTCCTGTGAAGAAGCAGATGATAATTTTCATGCCAGATATCATTGTAAAGGAAAAGAATATGAGTATATAATTCATAACAGTGAAATTAAAAATCCATTTTATAAGGAAAC
>JBJFBR010000124.1:11508-12765 GCA_051888545.1 Oscillospiraceae bacterium | reverse complement strand
AATGAAGGAAAAATTGCAGATAATGCTATCCCATTAATTATTGCATCAAAGGATCGGATAAAAGCAGGAAAAACAGTTCCGGCTAAAGGTTTGTACCTTAATAAAGTTTTTTATGATTAATGAAAAGGATTGAATGAGTTGAAACGAAAAGATATTGAGAGCAAATCAAATATAAGCCTTAATAATAATGAATTTGTTGAAGAGGAACAGCCATTGCCAAAAGGCAAAAAAGATAAGCACATTCAACAAAATGATGAGGACATAGTAATTGATATGTCTGATATGCGAAAAAAACGTCAGAATGAGAGAAATAAGAAACTTCTGAAAAAAATACTTATTATTCTGATTATAATTGCAATAGGGTTTTTGGCTTATGTTTTACGTGATCATTGGATTTATAAATTAGAGGGAATTTTTGATAAAAAGCCGGATGTTGTTGTGAATGAAGGAAAAACTGAAACTGGCAAATTCCCCATTAGCGTAAACAATAATTCTGTTAATATAATTGGTGAATTGAATGGTTTAATCTATACAGCAGATGATTCTAAAATTTATTTGTATAATACAAATGGTTCGGTTTATAACACTTTGGAGCATGGTTTGCAGACTCCTGTTTTAAGTTCAGCAGGTAACAGAATTCTTGCCTTTAACAGCGGCGGAAAAACATTTAAGGTTTTTGATAAAAAGCAGGAGCTATATTCAAAATCAGTTGATAGCTCTATTCTGTATGGTAAAATTGCCAAGAACGGAAATGTAGCCATTATGACTGAAAGTGAAAAATATCCGTCAAGTATGACTGTTTATGACAAAAACGGTACTGTTATTTATCGTTGGAGCAGTGCAAACAGGATTATGAATATATCGTTTGATAAATCAGGTACAGGTTGTTTTATTTCAACTTTCACCACAGAAAACGGAATTGTAAAGTCGGTTGTACATTATATAAAATTTGATTCGACAGAAGAAAAGATGACCAGTAAAAAGCTTGATACGTTGGTTATTGACACTTTGGAGAATAGTAACGGAGATATCTGGGCAGTTGGTGATGATAAATTCTATAAATTAGATACTGACGGAAATATTCTTTTAGAATATGAATATACTGATAAAATGATATCTTATTCAATAAATGAAAATGCTGCTGCGGTAACTTATAAAGGTTATAAGAGTAACTGCGGCACGGTAGCAATTTTTAATGCCGATTCTGATAGCGATAAACCTTCCGTTACTAATGTTGATAATGGATTGCCCAAAAAG
>JBJFBR010000124.1:5152-11408 GCA_051888545.1 Oscillospiraceae bacterium | reverse complement strand
CATATAAAAAAGGTTTTCTGAAATCCATAGTATCTTTATTGGGAATAGTAATAATATTTATTGGTTCATATTATTCTGCTCAGATTTTTTCACCGATAATTTATGAAAAACTAATTCAGACAAAGCTTGAGAATCATATAGAAAATAAAATTCAGGATACCAGCATTTCAAATATGATATCCAAGCAGTTGAAAAAGTATGATTCGTCAGTTGATATATCTGATAATGAATTGCAAAGTCTTTTAAAAACTAATAGTGATTTGTCTGATGCTATTACTGATAAAATAAGTGATAGTGATTCCTTAACTGATAAAAAGTTAAAAACTGACTTGAATAATTACTTTTCCAATGACTTTGTTAAACAAATCAGCAAAAATGTTTTAGATTTGGATTTGACTATATTTGATTTAAGCAAGCTTGAAGAAGAACTTGACTATAATATCAATATGTCTTATGATATTGTCAGAGCTATGGCGAATGGAGATAATAAACTTGCATCTCAATATATAGCTGCTAATTTTGTTGTGCCAATAGTGTTGTTGGCTTTAGATTCTTTGGTATTTTTAATTTCTTTTGTTTTATTATCAATTCTGCTTAAGATTATTTTAAAAGTATCTGGTGTTCTAGATGTTATTCCAATATTAAGCGGTGTTAATAAGTTTTTAGGACTTTTTGTCGGCATTGCAAAATCTTGTATCTATCTTGTGATTTTTGCTTTGTTGGTGAATGTTGTGATTCACTCTTCGCTGAATTCTCATATCAATATTACAGATACAGATATCAATAAAACATATATCTTTAATGCAATATATACCATTGTTTGTAAATAGAAAGGAGATTAAATAAAATGATAATGTGTTCAAAATGTCATAAGCGACCTGCGGTTGTCTTTGTGTCACAAATGGATCCAACTCATCCTGAACATAAGAAAAACGAAGGATATTGTCTTGTGTGTGCACGGGAAATGGGCATATCTCAGGTTGATGATTATATGAAATCTATGGGTATTTCCGAAGATGAAATTCAGGCTATGTCAGACCAGCTTATGGAACTTACCGATGGAGAAGATTTTGAAATGGGCGGAAAAGGCACAATGCCTGATTTTCTGAATAGTATTTTCGGGGGTAATAATGCACCTGATGAACTCAAAGCAGAACCGGCTGATAATTCTGTTAAGTCTGATAAAAAAGATAAAGGCAAGAAGCTTAAATATCTTAATAATTACTGTACAAACCTTACTGACAGAGCAAGAAATAATAAACTTGATAATGTTATAGGCAGGGATAATGAAATATCACGAGTTATTCATATCCTTTCCAGAAGACAAAAGAATAACCCTTGCCTTATTGGTGAACCCGGTGTTGGCAAGACAGCCATAGCTGAAGGAATAGCACAGAAAATTGTTAGTGGTGATGTTCCGTTCCATTTGAGAAATAAAGAGGTATATCTTCTTGATTTAACTGCTTTGGTAGCAGGTACCCAATTCCGTGGACAGTTTGAAAGCCGTTGTAAAGGACTTATTGAAGAAGTCAAAAAGCAGGGTAATATAATTTTGTTCATTGATGAAGTGCACAATCTGGTTGGAACTGGTGATTCCGAAGGTACGATGAATGCAGCCAATATTTTAAAGCCGGCACTTTCACGCGGAGAAATACAAGTAATTGGTGCGACAACTTTTAAGGAATATAGAAAATATATCGAAAAAGATTCTGCACTGGAAAGACGTTTTCAGCCTGTAACAGTCAATGAACCAACAGTAGATGATACTGTAAAAATACTTATGGGAATAAAACAGTATTACGAGAATTATCATCATGTTAAAGTGTCTGATAATTGCATTAAAATGTGTGCTGTTCTTTCCGAGAGATATATAAATGATAGATTTTTGCCTGATAAGGCTATTGACTTGCTTGATGAAGCATGTGCCAATGCAAGTATAAGAACTCCCGAGATTGGGGAATATGAAAATCTTAATGAAGAGCTTTTAAAGCATGAAAAACTTATAGAAGATTATGAGCAGAATGAAAATCCAGATTATGAGATTATTGCTTCCGAAAAAGGCGAAATTTCCAAGATACAAAACCGTCTTACAGAGGTTGAGGAAGTTATCAGTAATCTTTATGTATCTGATGATGATTTATCTCACGTTATTGAATTGTGGACGGGAATTCCTGCAAATAAAATTGTTGAAACCGATTATGATAAAATGAAAAATCTAAAGACTGAGCTTTCTAAACGAGTTATAGGACAGGAAGAGGCAGTTACAAAGGTTTCAAATGCCATTAAACGTACAAGAATACAGCTTTCCAAGAGAAGACGTCCTGCTTCGTTTATTTTTGTAGGTCCGACCGGTGTAGGAAAAACCGAGCTTGTAAAAGTGCTTGGTGAAACATTGTTTGATGCAACAGAGCCCATTATAAGAGTTGATATGTCCGAATATATGGAAAAGCATTCGGTTTCAAAGCTTATAGGTTCACCTCCGGGATATGTAGGTTTTGATGAAGCCGGTCAGCTGACTGAAAAAGTAAGAAGACATCCATATTCTGTAGTACTTTTTGATGAGATTGAAAAAGCTCATCCTGATGTTATGAACATTTTGCTTCAGATACTTGACGAAGGCAAAATTAATGATTCTCAGGGCAGAACAGTTGATTTTGAAAATACAATCATTGTAATGACTTCCAATGCAGGTTCTACAGATAAAGATACAGGTGTTGGATTTAATAAGACATCAACAGAAATAGCTGAAGATAAGGCAATGAAAGCACTTCGTGAATTTCTTCGTCCCGAGTTTTTAGGTAGAATTGATGAGATAGTAGTATTCAAGCCTCTTACAGAAGATGACTATTCTAAAATTGCTGCACTTATGCTTGATGAAATGGTTGAACCTTTGGCTGAGAAAAACGTTAAATTTAGTTATGATGAACCTGCTTGTAAGCTGATTGCGCATAAGGCTTATAATAAAAAGCTTGGAGCACGAGATATAAGACACGTTATTCGTAATGAAGTTGAGGATAAAGTAGCTAATATCCTGATTGATAATGGAATTGATAATATATCTGCTTTATCTTTGACCGCACAAAACGATACTCTTGTAATTGATAAATTATAATCAAAAAGCACTGGTAATCTAATATAGATTATCAGTGCTTTTATAATTTACTTATTTTATAGAGCTAAATAAAGTGGTTAAATATTTTTTCACAAATATAGAATGTATTTACCAGGGTTGTACTGTTCCCACAATTTCAGAAATATTTTTGATGCCATTTTCATCGCAGTATTTTTCCAATCCGTCAATTATTTCAATCGGAGCATATGGATTTTGAAAGATAGCAGCACCAATCTGAATAGCTGAAGCTCCTGCCATCATCATTTCCACAGCATCTTCCCAAGTTGCTATACCTCCCATTCCCATAATCGGAATTTTAACTGCATTAGCAACTTGCCAAACCATGCGAACAGCAATAGGAAATACAGCAGGGCCCGAAAGTCCGCCTACATTGTTTTTAAGAATTGGTCTGCGTGTTTTAATATCAATTCTCATTCCAAGTAATGTGTTGATAAGGGAAATAGCGTCTGCTCCTTCGCTTTCAACTGCTTTGGCAATGTCAACAATACTTGTAACATTTGGCGATAGCTTGACCATTAAAGGCTTTGTAGTTGACTTTCTTACTGCAGAAGTAACTGCAGCAGCTGAATCACAATTTGTGCCGAAAGCTGCACCACCTTGTTTTACATTTGGGCAGGATATGTTCAACTCTATCATATCAACAGCTGAATCTTCTAATCTCTTTGCAAGCTCGCCGCATTCTTCTGCTGTTGCACCTGCAATATTTGCAATTATTCTGGTATCTTTTGTTACCAGATTAGGCAATTCGTAATTAAGAAATTTTTCAAGTCCGCCGTTTTGTAAACCTACTGAATTCAGCATACCACTTGGAGTTTCAGCAACACGTGGACCAGGGTTGCCTTCTCTTGGTTTAAGTGTTGTTCCTTTTATTGAAATTCCGCCAAGTTTTGAAAGAGGATAGAATTGTTCATACTCACGTCCGTATCCAAAAGCACCGCTTGCAGGAATAACCGGATTTTTAAATTCCACGCCTGCAACATTAACAGTTAAATCAGCCATTAAAATCAACCTCCTTGCCGTCAAAAACAGGACCGTCTTTGCAAACGTGAGATAGCATTTCTTTACCGTCCTTTACAGTTCTGCAAACACATACAAGACATGCACCAACACCGCAGGCCATTCTCTGTTCAAGAGATACCTGTGTTTCAATACCGTATTTCTCAGCCATTTCAACAATAGCTTTGAGCATAGGCATAGGTCCGCAGGCATATATAATATCAGGCTTTTCTGAATTAAGTTTTTCTCTTAAAGCGTCAGTTACAAAACCGTGTATTCCTGCTGTGCCGTCATCAGTACAAAGAATTGTTTCGCAGCCCATTGCTTTAAAATCATCTTGTAAAATTACTGCATTTGCAGATCTGAAACCGCTTATAACGGTGGCATTTTCACCGTATTCTTTTGCAATTCCAACCATTGGAGGCGTACCTATTCCGCCGCCAATGCAAATAGCTTTTTTGCCTTTTTCCAGTACTTTGAAACCATTTCCAAGAGGTGCAATTATATCAATTAAATCACCCTTGTTAAGCTCAGATATTTTATCTGTTCCTTTGCCTCTGACTTCAAAAACCAGGCGGATAGTGCCGTTTTCTTTGTCAATATCGCAAATTGAAATCGGTCTTCTCAGAAAAAATCCTTCAGCTGATACCTGTGCAAATTGTCCTGCCAGAGTATCTTTAGCAATGTGAGGACATTTTACCACAATCTCAAAAATACCTTTTGCAATAGCTCTTTTAGCAATTATAGGATATTTTCCTTGTCTATACAAAATAATCATCCTTTCGTTTATAAAAACAGACGGATTTTCACCGTCTGTATAAGTTATTTAGCTGCAATTTTAGGCAGATATGAAATAATATCCTCTTTCATACGTATAACCTCACGTCTCGCTGCTTTAGCAAAATCATGTTCATCGCATTCTTCTTTTTTGTATGCACACATAACTCCTCGTGAAGAGTTTACTATTGCTCCAAGTCCGTTTTCATCAAATCCTTTTGAGACACCCTCTGCACCTCCGCCTTGTGCACCATACCCTGGTACAAGGAAGAAAGTATGCGGAAGGGCAGCTCTGAGCTCTTTTAACTGTTCGGGATAAGTTGCTCCGACAACAGCTCCTACGCTGGAATATCCGTATTTGCCCATATGATCTTTGCCCCAGTTTTCACAAAGCTCTCCCATAGTCACATAGACTGTTTTGTCACCAATTTTTAAATCCTGTAATTCACCTGAAGATTTGTTTGAAGTCTTGACAAGGACAAAAATACCCTTGTCATATTTGTCACACTTTTCAAGAAGTGGTGCAATTCCGTCAGTGCCAAGATATCCGTTTACAGTAAGAGCATCTGCTCCAAAAGCAGAAACTTCTTCGCCGCAAATATCGGTTATACCAAGATGAGCTGATGCATATGCTTCCATTGTTGCACCAATGTCGTTTCGCTTTCCGTCAGTTATAACGAACATTCCCTTTTCCTGTGCATAGTGAATAGTTTTATAAAGTGTTTTTACACCTTCATATCCATACATTTCATAATAAGCCGCCTGTGGCTTTATTGCAGGGCAGATGTCATGAATTTCGTCAATAATTGACTTATTAAATTCAAGTATAGCTTTTGATGCAGCCTTTAAGGTTTTGCCATATTTTTTGACCTTTTTTTCAATTATATAGTTCGGAACATAATCCAACTTTGGATCAAGTCCGACTACTGAAGGATTTTGCGTCTGAATAATTTTGTCAATAAGTCTGTCAAGTGACATATAAGCACTCCTTTATAGTTCGAAAATTATTTTACCGTTTGAAATTGTGTAGCAAACTCTTCCTTTAAGTTTTTCACCTTTAAATACTGAGTTTTTAGATTTAGAATGAAGCTCTGCAGGAATAACTTCCCATTCAGAATCCGGATCAAATATTGTAAGGTTGCAATTGCATCCTTCGGCAATTCTTTCAGGAGCAATTCCTAAAATCTTTCTTGGATTGATTGACATAAGTTCTGCAATTTTTCCAAGACTTGATTTTCCATTATGATAAAGCTGTGTCAAGGTTACTGCCAAGGATGTTTCAAGTCCTACAACTCCGTTTGGAGCAGTCAGAAAATTAGATTTTTCTTCCTTTGTATGAGGTGCATGGTC
>JBJFBR010000124.1:0-5052 GCA_051888545.1 Oscillospiraceae bacterium | reverse complement strand
GGTCTTCCGTCGTCTGAAACTGCAATACATCCTGCATTTTTCAGTTCATCAAAATCTGTAAGTTCCTGACCCGACAAGCCTTTTGTAATGCATCCTACAGGATAAACCTTTACTCCTGTTGCTTCGGACTTTTTAATAATATATTTGATAGTTTCAGCATTGTCAGCAGCCGGTTTGGTATTTGGCATACAAGCAACAGCTGTAAATCCACCTGCTTTTGCAGCATTTGTACCTGTTATTATATCCTCTTTATGAGTAAATCCTGGATCACGCAGATGTACA
Source organism: Oscillospiraceae bacterium (assembly GCA_051888545.1). Taxonomy (GTDB): domain Bacteria; phylum Bacillota; class Clostridia; order Oscillospirales; family Ruminococcaceae; genus FB2012. Next base: position 4,770 of record JBJFBR010000124.1, on the reverse strand, counting down.
TGCATATCCATCATTCCTGGAATAGCTGCTAAATTCGTACCGTCAATAATTCTATCGGCCGCTCTGTCAATATTACCTATTAATGCTATTTTTCCATTATCAATATATATATCAACAGTTTCATCTAGATTTGAGCCCGGATCAACTGCATGTATATTTTTTATAAGCAGAGATGACATAAAATACACCTCGAATTAGTCGTTAGTCTTTAAAATTGCACCTGTGTTTGCAGATGTAACCAATGATGCATATCTTGCAAGATAACCTGTTTTAACTTTTGGTTCTTTTGGAGTCCAGTTAGCTTTTCTCTCAGCAAGTTCTTCATCAGATACTTTTACGTTAATTGTGTTTGCAGGAATGTCAATAGAAATAATGTCTCCTTCTTCAATAAGAGCAATAGGTCCGCCGACTGCTGCTTCGGGAGAAACATGTCCGATTGATGCACCTCTTGACGCACCGCTGAAACGTCCGTCAGTAATAAGTGCAACTGATGAACCAAGTCCCATTCCGGCTATAGCAGAAGTTGGATTAAGCATTTCTCTCATACCGGGGCCACCCTTAGGTCCTTCATATCTGATGACTACAACATCTCCTGCAATAATTTTACCGCCTTTGATAGCTGCAATAGCATCTTCTTCACAGTCAAATACTCTTGCTGGACCTTCATGTACCATCATTTCAGGAACAACTGCTGAACGCTTTACTACACAGCTGTCAGGAGCAATATTACCTTTAAGAACAGCTATTCCGCCTGTTTCAGAATATGGATTGTCAATTGGTCTGATAATGTCTGTATTTTTATTAACAGCATTTGCAATATTTTCACCAACTGTTTTACCAGTGCAGGTAATAAGGTCAAGATTGAGAAGATTTTTCTTTGAAAGCTCTTTCATTACTGCATAAACTCCGCCTGCTTCATTGAGTTCCTCAATATAAGTATGACCTGCCGGTGCAAGATGGCAAAGATTTGGTGTTTTTGCAGAGATTTTGTTTGCTATATCAAGATTAAGGTCTACACCGCATTCATGTGCAATAGCAGGAAGGTGGAGCATTGAGTTTGTGGAGCAGCCGAGAGCCATATCAACAGTAAGTGCATTATAGAAAGCAGATTCTGTCATAATGTCACGTGGTCGGATATTCTTTCTGTAAAGTTCCATAACCTGCATACCTGCATGTTTTGCAAGCTTTAATCTTTCAGAATATACAGCTGGGATTGTTCCGTTTCCTTTGAGTCCCATACCTAAAACTTCTGTCAAGCAATTCATAGAATTTGCTGTGTACATTCCTGAACATGAACCACATGTAGGACAAGCCTTGTTTTCGAATTCTTCAACGTCTTCCATAGTCATTGTACCTGCGGCTTGTGAACCAACAGCTTCAAACATACTAGAAAGTGAAGTCTTTCTGCCTTTGACGTGACCTGCAAGCATTGGACCGCCTGAAACGAAAACAGTCGGTACATTAACCCTTGCCGCAGCCATAAGCAAGCCGGGAACATTTTTATCACAGTTTGGAACCATTACCAAAGCATCAAAATGATGAGCAAGAGCCATACATTCGGTTGAATCTGCAATCAAATCTCTTGTGACAAGAGAGTATTTCATTCCAATGTGACCCATTGCAATTCCATCGCATACTGCAATAGCAGGGAATACAACAGGTGTTCCGCCTGCCATAGCAACTCCCATTTTTACTGCTTCAACTATTTTATCAATATTCATATGTCCGGGAACAATCTCATTATAGGAGGAAACGATACCTACCAAAGGTCTTTCCATTTCTTCTTTTGTCATTCCAAGAGCATTAAAAAGCGAACGCTGAGGAGCTTTGTCTACTCCCTCACAAAAATAATTACATCCCATTTTTTTCACCTTTTCTATTAAAATAATTATGATTGTTTTTCAAGTCCCAAAAAAGCTGCACCAATAATTCCTGCGTCATTACCAAGCTGAGCAATAACAATCTCGGTATTTTTCGCTGAATGCTTTGAGTAAATCTCCTGAGCAACCAGCTCTTTAAGAGGAACCAATAAAGGATCACCTTCATTGCAAACTCCTCCGCCAATGCAAAGAATATCAGGCTGGAATATGTTGATTGTATTGGTAATTCCGCATGCTAGGTATCTGATATATTTATCCACAACAGCTTTTGCGGTCTGGTCACCCATTCTCATAGCATTAAAAGCTGTTCTAGCAGTTACTTTTTCTTCCTGCTTGCTTGCAGCCCACAGGAGTGAATCAGGATTATATTCCATTGCCTCTTTAGTCATACGAACAAGACCTGTAGCTGATGAAAAAACTTCAAAGCAACCGTTTCTTCCACATGTACATTTAGGACCGTTTGGATCAATTACTGTATGTCCGATTTCAGCACCGGCAAAATTAAAACCTGAATATATTTTTTTATTTATTATAATGCCTCCGCCTACACCTGTTCCAAGCGTAATACAAACGGCATCATTTGCTCCTCTTGCAGCACCGGCAACAAATTCACCGTAGGCTGCTGCATTTGCATCGTTTTCCACAAAGCAAGGACGGGAAATAAATGAACGCATCAGACTTACAATAGGAACATTCAAAAATCCAAGGTTGTTGGAATATTCTATTATTCCTGTCTGAGAATTTGCCGTGCCAGGTGTGCCGATTCCTACAGATTCGATATCATTCAAAGTCAATCCTGCATGGCCAATGGCATCCATAGCCGCTTCAGCCATATCTCTGCAAATATCCTCAGCCGGTCTTGGCAGATTGGTTTTTCTTGTAGCCTTTGAAATTATAGTAAAATCTTCGCTGACAACGCCTGCTTTTATATTTGTACCGCCAAGATCTATGCCTATATAATATTTCATTACGGTTATCCTTTCATGTATTATACTCTTGTAAGAACAAGCTTACACTTGCCGTTTACTTCAAATTTTCCGGAACCTGCTGAGATGAAAATACTATCACCCTTTGTGAATGAAATTTCTTCATCAGCCTTAACTGTTCCTTCACCTTCAAGAATAAGCAAGCTTACAAATGATTTTTCATCTGCTTCAAGGATTGCCTTTGAATCAACATCAACAGCGTATGTTGTAAAGTAGTCACATGATGACAACTGTTTTGAAGTATATCCGTCAAATTTTTCAACAGGAGTTTCAGGATACTTTTTAGCAGGGGCCAATGTTGTAACATCCTTTGCCTTGTCAACATGAAGCTCTCTTGGCTTACCGTCTTTACCAACACGGCCATAATCGTAAATTCTGTATGTAGTATTTGAATTCTGCTGAATTTCAGCAATGAGGATACCTTTTCCGATACCATGCAGAGTACCGGCTTCAATAAAGAAAACATCACCTTTATGAACAGGTACGGAATTTACAACTTCAAGAAGTGTATTATCAGCAATCCTTTCTGCAAATTCATCTTTTGAGATTTCTTTTTTGAAACCATAAAGAAGTTCTGCACCTTCATCACAGTCAACAACATACCACATTTCTGTTTTTCCGTATTCGCCCTCAACTCTCTGAGCATATTCATTATCAGGGTGAACCTGAACGGAAAGATTGTCTTTAGCATCAATAAGCTTTATAAGAATAGGGAAGTTGTCAAATTTACCACAATCAGTTCCAAGAATTTTTTTGCCTTCTTTTTCAATATACTGTTCAAGTGTTAAGCCTTTGAATTCTCCTGTAGCAATGGTACTTGGACCGTCTTTATGGCATGAAAGCTCCCAGCTTTCAGCAACCTTGTCGTAATCACATTTTTTATTAAAATCTTCACGAAGACGTGTTCCGCCCCAAAGATAATCCTTAAATGCTGGTGAAAGTTTAAAAATAGACATTAAAATACCTCCAAAACATAATTTTTCTTATAACATTATACCATGTGCAGCCCTAAAAGTCAATTATATACTAGGCATTTAGCTTTATTTATAATAATATTTATTATTTTACTGTAACATAAAACAGAAAATTCGAATAAGATATACTGAGTAATTAAATTTACTTTAAACATATTTCAGGAGGTTTTTTTATGGAAGAATTAAAACCCAATAATAATTTTAAAGAAGCCGTTTGTGTTGAGGTTATGAGAGTATTTGATTCCTGCAGTTCACAAGATTGTCTGGAAGATCTTGAGCTTACTTTTAATGACCCTTGTACTCAGGAACTGATTGATGCCGCATGCTACATTAAATGCAAGTGCATTGAGGTTACCAATACAACATTTGGGATTGATCCTGTACCATTCAACAAAGGCTTCTATACTGTGGATCTGACTTATACTTTCAGAGTTGATTTGGAAGTATATGCAAGCGGTTGTTCAACACCGCAGTATGCTTCAGGTATAACCACATTTACCAAAAAAGTTATACTTTTCGGAAGCGCCGGAAACTCACGTCACTTCTCATCAGATGAACCATGCTATGCTGCAGCTGACTCAGATGACTGCTGCGGAAGTTGCAACACCAATCTTCCACGTGCTACTGTAAGCGTTGTTGAACCAATATGCCTGGACACAAAACTAATTCCATTAACTTCATGCGACGGCAAAAAAGTACTTGTTACTATTGGTATGTTTGCTATTGTCCAATTACAAAGAGCTGTTCCGATTCTCATTCCTGCTTATGATTATTGCATACCCAAAAAAGAATGTTCTACAAAAACTGACAGCCCCTGCGAGCTATTTGACAAAATTCAGTTCCCAACTAATGAATTTTTCCCAAAGAGTCTTGAAAACGAATTTGACAACTGTCATTGCGGAAAAACCGATGCAAAGCCTGAAGAACAAA
>JBJFBR010000123.1:0-2546 GCA_051888545.1 Oscillospiraceae bacterium | reverse complement strand
TGAATTTCTGATTAAGAATTACTGCAATAAACAATGAGAATATCAAAATCAAAGGAGTATGAAGTAAAGTATTCTTTAACTGATCAACCAGATACTGTGCGTAATGCTGGTCATGCTGGAACGCATTGATATAGTTCTGCAAGCCAAAATTATCAAGTTGCATTCCGCCTGCCGCAATAGAAGTATCATAGAAAGAATAAACCAAAGACTTAACAAGAGGAATGATAAAGAAGTAAATAGTTCCTATAAACCAAAGTGCTATAAATCCGTATCCATAGAGGGCCTTACGGCGTTCGTAAGGAATATTAAAACCTTTTTGCTTCGGAGGTTTATCAGCTTTTACTTTTGTGTTGCTCATTAGTCTAATTTACCTCCTTTCAAAGCATCAGTAAGATCAACAGCATTGCCGTCAACCTTTGCAGTACCTTCATTCTTGTCAATTTCAACTACTACATTTTTAGAACCGTCTGTATAAGTTGTTTTTATAACATTATTGTCATCACTGATCTCATATTTTGAGATTGTCATCTTGTTCAGACCTTTAAGGACTTCGTCAGATGCCTTATACTGTGCAGCAGCGGTATCTAACCAACCCTTGTAGTTTGAATAATACAATGTGTCATAGTCTGTATCCTTAAGTTCAGATGCATCCTCATAAGTGAAATCGTAATGCATTGATGAACCAGCTGCCAGAGCTCTCAGGAATGTATCATTTACATCTGAGCTTGCATTGATTGCCTTTGTAGCATACGGAACATATCCGTGAATAACCATCTGATAGAATGGAATGTCATAATCAACTATGCTGTAGTTGCTTGAATATACAGGGACATTAGTTACTGATGATACATAAGGAAGAACATAAGCATTTGCCTGATCTGCCAGAATATCAACCTTTTCTGATGCTTTCTTGTAGTTATCTACAATGGTTTCCATAGTCTTTTCACGGCTGTAAGGATCGCTCTTTGAATGGTCGCTGACAAGCTTGGTTGACATTGAACCGAATGAAACATTCTTAACATCATTGTCTTCACAGCTTTCCAGAATCTCATCAAATATTTTTGTGTAAACACTTGGTGAAATAAGTGCAGGAGAAACTCCCTTCAAAGCCTTGCCGTAAGATAAACTGTATTCACTCTGTCTTGAATATGAATTTGAAATTCTGATTGCTGTTGTTGTAAGCATCATGTATCCAAGCTTGCCGGAGTTCATAGTAAAGTTATCAAAACCGGAATAAACCTTTGCACCGCTGTTGTTGATAAGGTCAAAATAATCATCTGAGCCGCCTAGCTTTCCTGAAGGCTTAATATCAGTAGAAACCTTGTTCTTGATCTGGTCGTTTGTCCAGTCATTATAGTTGGCGATGATATTTTCTACACCTGCTTCATTGAGCTTCTTGATAATTTCAGAAGCCTCGCTGAATCCTGTAAATCTTGTTTTCAGGCTGATGGGAACACCGAGTATTGACTGTTTCTTCAAAACTCCGCCGAACATATCAGCATAGAATTTTACATTGTCATCTTCAATCTTAGATGTAAGACCTTTTTCATTGATAAGATAATTTCTGTAAACTTCGGCGCAATCGGCATAGTTTATATCTTCATCCTTATCAATGGGGAAGAATTTAACGCCGAATCTCTTTCCCTTGATATTACCGTCCTTTTCAAAAACGGTCATTTCATTTGCTCTGCTTCCGCCGCTCATATAGAATGTATCAGAGCTTCTTGTTTCAAATGTAAAGTTACAATAGTTATAAGCTATGTTGTTTTGTCCGCTTACCTGTGATTCAACATAAACATTTGCATCACCGTCTGTTGCTACAGCAACAATACCGGATTTTCCTGATACATTAGCATAAACAGGAAGATAAGACTGTTCATTTACAACAGGTGCATCGTTAGGAACCATTGTATAGTCTCTTCCGTAAACACGGCTGCTGTATGACGCATAATCAAGCTTGCCGTTGTTATAGTTTATAACAGCACCGCTTCCGTCAGGGACAATCATATAACCCTCAGTCGGATTACCTTCAGCATCCTTTGAAGAAGCTGCTCCAAAGAAAGGACAAAGGGACAATTTGGTAAGAACCTTTCCGTCTGTCGGATTTGTATCAACTTCCTCAATTTCCTTTGTATCAACGTAAACATAAAGTGAATCTTCAAGCAATTCATAATGAACTTTAAGATTAACACCGTCAGTTCTGTACTTATAGCTTACTACAACTTCACCGTCTGAAATCTTATATTTAGGATGTGCCTTGAATGAATAAGACATAGCAGATTCGCTACGTTTTTCCTGAGTCAGATCACCCACACGAATGGCAATAGAAGATTTAAGCTGTTTTCTGATACCGGGTTTCATTTCAGAAAGCTCATTCTTTTTACCAACCGGAGTATCATCTGTATCTCCATTGATAGGAGATGTCCACCAATATTTGCCGGTTTCTTTTACATACAGACAAAGTCTGTCGTTATCTTCATCGGCATATAGTATAAATCTGTCATTCTCCCCTGCTTTTTCGCAAGTTTTCAATGCTTCCTTATCAG
>JBJFBR010000122.1:12621-14533 GCA_051888545.1 Oscillospiraceae bacterium | reverse complement strand
GCATCAAGGTTGATACCTGTTTTTGTTGAGCCGATATTTACAGACGAACAAACTCTTTCGGTACATGAAAGTGCATCAGGGATAGATCTGATAAGTCTTTCATCACCGGCTGAAAAACCTTTTTGTACAAGTGCTGAATATCCGCCGATAAGATTTACGCCCACATCTGCTGCAGCCTTATCCATAGCTTTTGCAAAAGGAACAGGGGAACAGTCGCAGGCTGCTGAAACTATAGCTATCGGAGTAACTGATATACGCTTGTTTATAATAGGAATACCGAATTCCTTTTCAATCTCTTCACCGACTTTAACAAGATTTTTTGCCTTGGTGGTAATCTTGTCATATACCTTCCGGCAAGCCTTGTCTATATCACTGTCTATACAATCGAGAAGAGAAATTCCCATTGTTATTGTACGAATATCAAGACATTCATCCTGAATCATACGAATTGTTTCCAGAATATCATATGTATTGAGCATTAAAACAAATCCTCCCGATTAAATTTCGTGCATACAATTAAAGATTGATTCGTGCATGGTATGAATTTTAAGATTCATGCTGTCACCAAGTGCTTCCAATGAATCTGCAAGCTCTGCAAAATTGCCTTTAAGTTTTGACAAATCAATAAGCATTGTCATAGCAAAGACATCCTGAAGCACAGACTGGTTTACCTCTATAATATTTGCATTGAATTCAGCACATTTTGTACTTACTTTAGCAAGAATTCCCACTGCATCATTTCCTACAACAGTAACAACTGCTCTCATTTAAAATCATTCCTTCCCATAATTATATAATTTATACTAATAATAAGCTATATTATTCTAGTTTATTATATCATATCTTTCTTATTTTTGCAAGCGAACAAGTATCAAAATATACTAAAGCATAGAATAATATGCTTGTTAATAAATCTTTATAGTTAGGTTAAGAATTATTAAAGGCTATTGACTTAAAATTGTATTTGCTATATAATTATACTGATAAAGTAAATAATAATAACAAAAGACAAAGAAAGAGGCAATAATATGAGAAAAACAAAAATTGTGTGTACTATCGGACCTTCAACAGATGATGAAAACGTAATGCGTGAACTTATGAAGTCAGGAATGGATGTGGCCAGATTTAACTTTTCACATTCAACCCATGATGTTCATAAAAAAAGATTTGAAACTATCAGCCGTCTGAGAGAAGAACTTGGAATTAATGTAGCTACTCTTCTCGATACAAAAGGCCCTGAAATACGTCTGCGTGACTTCAAAGACCACAAGCCAGTTATACTCAAAGACGGCCAGGAATTTATTTTAACAACTGACGAAATAGAAGGCACAGCCGAAAAAGCTTCAATCACTTTTGCTAATTTACCGAAAGATGTTTCTGTAGGAGATAAAATCCTTATTGATGACGGGGCTATTGAACTTGTAACCGCAGCCATTGACAAAAACAATATAATATGCAAAGTAATTCACGGCGGCAAAGTTTCAGACCACAAGGGAATAAATGTACCAGGAGTTAAACTTTCCATGCCTTATGTTTCCGATGCAGATATGGCAGATCTGGAATTCGGTGCAAAAATGCACTTTGATTTTATCGCTGCATCATTTGTACGAACTGCTGCTGATGTTATTTATCTCAGAAGACTAACTCAGAGTCTTGGCTGGTTTGATACCAGAATCATTGCAAAAATTGAAAATGCCGAAGGAGTTGCCAATATTGATGAAATTCTTGAAGCTGCTGACGGAATAATGGTTGCCCGCGGTGATATGGGGGTTGAAATACCATTTGAACAAATTCCTGCAATACAGAAAGAACTTATTCACAAGGCTTACAATGCAGGAAAACAGGTTATTACTGCAACACAAATGCTTGAATCAATGATAAGCAATCCTCGTCCCACAAGAGCTGAAATCAC
>JBJFBR010000122.1:10418-12521 GCA_051888545.1 Oscillospiraceae bacterium | reverse complement strand
CACAAATGCTTGAATCAATGATAAGCAATCCTCGTCCCACAAGAGCTGAAATCACTGACGTTGCCAATGCAATATATGACGGTACCTCTGCAATAATGCTTTCAGGCGAAACCGCAGCAGGAAAATATCCTATTGAAGCTGTAAAGACAATGTCCCTGATTGCAGAAACAACTGAAAGGGACATAAACTATATCTCACGCTTTAAGGCAAGAGAAAACAAAAAGAGTGAAAATGTAACCGAAGCTATTTCTCACGCAACTGTTACAACTGCCCATGACCTTGACGCAGCTGCAATTCTTACAGTTACCAAGGGCGGCTCAACAGCAAGAATGATATCAAAATACCGTCCTAACTGCCCTATTATCGGTCTTACAACAAGTGAAACAACATGCAGACAAATGAAGCTCTCATGGGGCATTATTCCGGGGGTTATAGATGAGAAATACAATACCGATGAACTTATAGACCATGCAATTAAATTTTCCGTTGCTCAAGGGTATATTAAACCGGGTGACTTGATCGTTATAACAGCAGGTGTACCGCTTGGTAAAAGCGGAACAACTAATCTCATAAAAGTCGAAACTGTGAAATAATATGTTATCTTCATCCTCATAAATTTATGAGGATGATTTTTTCAATAATATAAATTTGTCAATTTGCTTAAAAATTCAATAAAAGACTTGAAATTTCTCTTAGTATGTGATATAATATCTTAAGAAACTTAGATTGATATGTTTCAGCAATGTTCCTCATCAATCCGAGATATAGGTATGCGGGTCCTGTGCAACGAAGTGCTGTGAACCATGTCAGGCGGGGAACCGAGCAGCATTAAGCAGTTTTCTTCGTGTGACACAGTTTCGCCTGCATGCCTATATGTCGGATTGATTTGATTTTAAGGAGGGTATTTTATGTATCAGGCATTATACAGAAAATGGCGTCCTATGTCATTTGATGACGTTGTCTCACAGCCTCATATTACAACCACCCTGAAAAATCAGATAATTACCGGCAAAACTGCTCATGCTTATCTTTTTACCGGCTCAAGAGGAACAGGAAAAACAACCTGTGCAAGAATTTTTGCAAAGGCTGTAAATTGTCTTAATCCTCACGACGGAGAACCTTGCCTTGAATGTAAGATATGCAAAAATGCTGATAACGGCTCTCTGACTGATATCATTGAAATCGACGCTGCATCCAATGCAAAAGTTGATGATATTCGAGACCTTCGTGAAGGTGTTGTATATACTCCGGAAATGTGCAAATATAAGGTGTATATAATAGATGAGGTTCATATGCTTTCACCCGGTGCATTCAATGCCCTTCTGAAAATTATGGAAGAACCTCCTCCCCATGTGAAATTTATACTTGCAACTACTGAGGTACACAAAGTTCCTGCTACTATTGTATCAAGATGCCAGCATTTTGATTTCCACAGAATCCGTACGGAAGACATTGTAAAAAGACTTGAATATATTGCATCTCAGGAAAGCTTTTCCCTTGAGCACAATGCTGCCGAGCTTATTGCACGTCTTTCTGACGGCGGAATGAGAGATGCTTTATCTCTGTTAGACCAATGTGCTGCATATGACGATAACATTACTGCTGAGATTGTCTCACAGGCATCGGGTATTGCAGGCCGTGACTATTTGTTTGATATTCTTGAACGCATCAGCACTCACGATTCTGCAGGATGCATTAAAATTATTGACAAGCTTTACGGAATGTCAAAAGATTTAAAACAGCTTCTGACTGAACTTACTGTTCAGATGAGAAATGTTATGCTGATTAAATCAATTAGCAATAATGCTGACCTTATAACATGTATGCCTGATGAATATAAAAGACTTTCGGATCTGGCTAACACAATGACATTGGATGAAATTCTTGGTATAATTTCAACCTTGCAGGAATGTTCAGAAAGCTTTTCTCTTGCTACCAACAAAAGAATTGAACTTGAAATGTGTATGATAAAACTATGTAATTCAGGTTTGTATTCAAGGGAAAACAATATAAATGCTGCAGCATATGAAGACAAAATCAAGGTACTTACAAACAGAATTTCACAGCTTGAAAATGCCTTGCAAAGCGGTGCAGGTATTAAAC
>JBJFBR010000122.1:0-10318 GCA_051888545.1 Oscillospiraceae bacterium | reverse complement strand
ACAAACAGAATTTCACAGCTTGAAAATGCCTTGCAAAGCGGTGCAGGTATTAAACCTCAGAAAGTGAATAACAAACCGGCTCAACCGGTTAATTCAAAACTTATAAAGCTTGATCCAAAAGGATATGTTCCTGCCGACGAGTGGAAAAAGCTCATATCAATGATTAATGAGCAATCCCCTGCTATTGGTTCATTTTTGGTTAATTCAATGGCATCAATAGAAGGAAATATTTTTAAGGTCGTTGTTGCCAGCGATTTTTATGTAAAGCGATTTACAGCGTCTGACGATAAAGCAATCCTTAAAAAGATTGTTAATGATTACTATGGACAAAACTTTGAATTTAAGCTTTACTCTTCAAAATCCGTTGATATTGAGGATAAAGATAATCCTATCAATGAACTTTTGAAAAGAGCCAAAAATGCTGAAATTGAAGTTGAAATAAAAAGCTAAAAATAAGGAGAAATAATTATGAAAGCAAGATTACCACAAGGTATGGGCAAAGGCACTTCAAACGTAAATCAAATGTTAAAGCAGGCTCAGCAAATGCAGGATAAAATCACTGCATTGCAGGAAGACTTGGAACAAAGAGAATTTTCTGCATCGGTCGGCGGCGGAGCTGTTGAAATTACAATAAACGGCAAAAGAAATGTACTTAAACTGGATATTAAACCGGAAGTCGTAGATCCTGATGATGTTGAAATGCTTGAAGACCTTATTATGAGTGCTTTCAATGAGGCAGTTCACAATCTTGATGAAACAAGTGATGCTGAAATGTCAAAACTGACAGGCGGAGTTTCATTCCCGGGATTATTCTGATATGGCTGAATCAAACGCTCTTCCGCTTGTTATTCTTGCAGAACAGTTTGCAAAATTGCCGGGCATTGGTATGAAATCTGCACAGCGTCTTGCATATCACGTTATGTCTATGACTGACAAAGAAGTTGATGCTTTTGCAAATGCAATATTAAATGCTCATAAAACAGTACATACCTGCAAGATTTGTCAAAGCCTGACTGACAAAGAGATTTGCCCTATATGTGCTGATGCAAAACGTGACCAATCTACCATTTGCGTTGTAGAATCCCCAAAGGACATCAACGCATTTGAACGGACGCGAGAATATACAGGTGTATATCATGTTTTACACGGTCTGATTTCACCTATTGACGGTATTACTCCCGATAAACTTAAAATCAAGGAACTGCTTGCAAGAATTCAGAAAGGAAATATCTCAGAGGTTATTATGGCGACCAATCCAACAGTCGAGGGTGAGGCAACAGCAATGTATATTTCAAAGCTGCTGAAACCTTTCGGAATTAAAGTAACCAGACTTGCCTTTGGTATTCCCATAGGCGGTTCATTGGAATATGCTGATGAGGTAACTCTGTTTAAAGCACTGGAAAACAGAAATGAAATTTAGCATAAAAAAGGAACACAGATGAATAATCATTTGTGTTCCTTTTTATTATAATCTGCTTTTAAAATCACCGTAACCGAACTCTTTTACAAGCTTGATTTCGCCGTCAACAGTATTCAGATAAATTGACGGCAAAGGCATACCGTTAAAAGTATTGTTCTTGACCATTGAGTAAATTGCCATATCAGTGAAAACAAGCCTGTCACCTTCCTGCAGAGGCTTATCAAATGAGTAGTCACCAATGATATCACCTGCAAGACAGGTCGGACCGCCAAGACGATAGGTATATTGCTTTTCTTTTGGTATTCCTGAGCCTATAATCATAGGTCGGTAGGGCATTTCCAGAACATCAGGCATATGACAGGCTGCCGATGTATCCAGTATAGCAAAATCCATTCCGTTTTTGCCCACATCCAGAACTTCAGAAACTAAAAATCCTGCATTAAGTGCAATAGCTTCACCCGGCTCTAAATACACCTGAACATCATATTTATCTGAAATATAATTAATACAGTCAATAAGCAAATCCACATTGTAGCTTTCTTTGCTAATATGATGACCGCCGCCGAAATTCACCCATTTCATTTGATACAAATACTTACCGAATTTCTTTTCAAAATGCGGAAGCGTACGCTCAAGAGTTTCAGCACCCTGCTCGCACATAGTATGAAAATGCAGTCCGTCAATACCGTCAAGCCTGCTGTCATCAAACTGTTCCAGAGTTATTCCAAGACGTGAATTTACAGCACAAGGATTATAAATTTCAGTTTCAATTTCTGAATACTCAGGATTAACCCGCAACCCGCAGGAAATTTTCCTGTCTGAGTTTTTTATAATATCTGCATATTTTCCCCACTGCGAAAAGCTGTTAAAAACTATATGGTCTGCAATTTCAACCAACTCGTTCATATCTTCCGGCTTATAAGCAGGGGAAAAAACATGTACTTCCTTGCCAAACTCTTCTCTGCCAAGCATTGCCTCATATAATCCGCTGGCAGTTGTTCCGTCCAGATATTTGCTAAGCAACGGATAGGTGCTGTACATTGAAAAAGCTTTTTGTGCAAGGAGGATTTTACAATTTGCAGCTTTTTTCACCTTTTCAATAACCTTCATATTTTTTAGCAGCAGCTTTTCGTCAACCACATAACAAGGTGTTTTTACCGAATTTATATCAAACATTTCCATTATTTCAGCTTTACCGCCGTTCCGCATACCAGAATTTCCGCTGCACCCTGCATAATTGCAGAAGTGGAAAATCTCACATTTACTATTGCGTCAGCTCCCATTTGCTGTGCTTCTGCAATCATTCTGTTTGTAGCTATTTCTCTCGCTTCATTCATCATAGTTGTGTATGCTTTAAGCTCTCCTCCAACAATGCTTTTAAAGCTTTGAGTAAGATCCTTACCAATATTTTTTGACTGAATTGTTGAGCCTTTTACCAAACCCAATGTATCAAAATCTCTGCCCGAAATTGTTTCAGTATTAACCAATAACATAATAACTTACCCCCATGATTTTTTATAAATCTAGTCCACCAATGTAGGATTAAAGTTTTCCTTCCATGGCAATCCCCACTTGTTCAAAGCTTCCATAAACGGATCCGGGTCAAATTCTTCAATATTGTGTACACCGGGCTTATCCCAGGTCTTAGTCATAAGCATCATTGCCCCAATCATTGCAGGCACACCTGTTGTATATGATACCGCCTGTGAACCCACTTCTTTGTAACACTCCTGATGATCACAAATATTATAGACATAATATTTAACAGGCTTTCCGTCTTTTTTGCCCTGAAAAATACATCCGATATTTGTTTTTCCCTTTGTTCTCGGTCCCAAAGATGCAGGATCAGGCAAAACAGCCTTTAAAAACTGCAGCGGAACAATTTCCCTGCCTTCAAACATAATTGGCTCAATAGAAGTCATTCCAACATCTTCAAGGCATTTTAAATGAGTTAAATAGCTCTGACCAAATGTCATAAAGAATCTGATTCTCTTGACTCCCTTAATATTGATCGCCAGTGATTCCAGTTCCTCGTGATGAAGCAGATACATATCTTTTTTGCCTACTCCGTCAAAATCATACTCTCTTTTAATTTCCATTGGTTCTGTTTCAACCCATTTGCCGTTTTCAATGTATGAACCTTTTGCAGAAACCTCACGGATATTTATTTCCGGATTGAAATTTGTAGCAAAAGGATATCCGTGGTCACCGCCGTTGCAGTCAAGAATATCAATATATTCAATCTCATCAAAATAATGCTTTTGTGCATAAGCAGAAAAAACTCCTGTTACTCCCGGATCAAAGCCTGAACCCAGAAGAGCTGTAATTCCTGCCTTTTCAAATTTTTCTTTGTATGCCCACTGCCACTTGTACTCAAATTTTGCCGTATCTTCCGGCTCATAGTTGGCAGTATCCACATAATTTACCTTACATTCAAGACAAGCGTCCATTATATGCAAATCCTGATAAGGCAATGCTAAATTAATTACCACATCAGGTTTATACTCTTTAATAAGCTTAACAAGCTCAGGAACATTATCAGCATCTACCTGTGCTGTTGTAATATTTGTTTTAGTTTTGTCCTGAAGTTCATCTTTGAATTTATCGCATTTTGCTTTTGTTCTGCTTGCAATACAAATATCAGTGAAAACATCACTGTTCTGACAGCATTTATGAATTGCAACACCTGCAACTCCTCCTGCACCGATTATCAATGCTCTTCCCATTTCAATCAACTTCCCTTCTATTATTTATAAAAATACAGTAAAATTTCTCTCAAAAGCTTACATGCCAAAGCTGTTGACGCTCCGCTGTGATCATATATGGGTGAAAGTTCGTTCATATCAAATCCAACAATATTCAGCTTTGATACTTCTTTTACAGCATTCAGAAGCTCAACAAAAGTAACTCCACCGGCCTCGGGAGTACCTGTTCCAGGAAATTGCGACGGATCTAAAACATCAAGATCCAATGTAAAATATACAGGCTTATCCCCAATTTCCTTTACAGCATTTTCAAGTCCCGCAAAATTGAATTTATTCATTTTGGTATGCTCTTTTGCAAACCTGAATTCATCTCTGTCTCCACTTCTGATGCCAAACTGATAGATATGATTATCACCCACAATATCCCAGCATCTGTGCAAAACGCAGGCATGAGAAAGCTGAACTCCTAAATAATCATCACGCAAATCAGCATGTGCATCAAAATGAACAATGTGCAAATCATCATATTTTTTAGCAACAGCTCTTACTGCACCCAATGTCACAAGATGCTCTCCGCCAAGCATACATGGCATTTTACCGTCTGACAGAATTTCAGCAGTTGTTTCCTCAATCATTTTTAACGCAGATTCCGGATTGCCGTAAGGCAGTTCAGGGTCGCCGCTGTCAAAAATCTTCGTATCCAGCAAATCCAGATCCTGATACGGCGAATAGGTCTCAATACCAAAGCTTTCATTCCTGATAGCTGACGGACCAAACCGTGTTCCGGGTCTGAAACTTGTAGTGCTGTCATACGGTGCACCAAAAATAACAATTCTAGCGTCATCGTATTCACAGTCACAGCCTATAAAGGTTTGAACATTTTTATTCATCGGACAGTACCTCTTTCACATCATTAGGCAAGGCAAAAGCTCCCTTATGCAGCTCAGTATTATAATATTTTGTTTTTATTCCAAGACTGTTCCACCTGTCAGCCTGCAAATCATATACAGGATGAAGATTTTTTGAAGCAAATCCAAAAAGCCATTGACCTGACGGATAGGTGGGAATATGTGTCTGATACACCATTGCAACAGGGAATGAGCTGCCAATACGCTTGTGAGTACGTTTAACCATATCTACATATGAGTCATAATAGGTACTCTCATGCTGATTTATGAGTATACCATTGCTTTTTAATGCTTTAAAGCAATTTCCATAAAACTCTTTGGTGAAAAGTCCCTCACCCGGTCCGAATGGGTCGGTTGAATCTACAATAATCAAATCATATTCATTTTCTTTCCGGCGGACAAATTTAAGACCGTCAGCAATTTCAAGATTTAGCCTTGGGTCATCAAATTTGCAGGCAGTCTGGGGAAGATATTTTTTGCAGACATCTATAACCATTTCATCAATCTCAACCATATCAATTTTCTCTATAGTATCGTACCTGCTTATTTCACGCAATGTTCCGCCGTCACCTGCACCTATTATTAGTACATTTTTTATATCCGGATTGACAGCCATAGGTACATGTGTAACCATTTCGTGATATATATACTCGTCCTTTTCAGTGAGCATAATATATCCGTCCATAACAAGAATTCTGCCGAATTCATAAGTGTCCAGCACATCAATCTGCTGATAATAACTCTTTTCCGAGAATAACTGCTTTTTTACCTTCAGAGTAAAATTAACATTGTCAGTATGATGCTCGGTAAACCAGAGATCCATAAGTAAAGCCGTCCTTTCAAAGACTAAATAACAACATTTATATTATTGATTTTCATATCTTCCGTTCCTGTCATAAAGCATCCTTTTTCTTTACAGTATGCAATATAATCCAGAATATCTTCGGTAATTCTTTCCCCCGGTGCAAGAATCGGTATTCCCGGCGGATAGCACATTACAAATTCTCCGCATATCATTCCTTTGGACTGCTCAATGGGAACAGATTTTTTATCACTATAAAAAGCCTGCTGCGGCGGAACCACCACATGAGGATTGATATATTCATGGTCAAACAGTCCAGAAGGATCTTTGCCGTAAAGACGTCGTATCTCTGAAAGTGCAGAAATAAACCTCTCTATCTCAAGTTCTCTGTCACCTGCCGAAACAATAGCAAGAATATTTCCTATGTCGCCGAATTCTATTTGTATATCATAGTCATCTCGGAGGATATCATATACTTCAACGCCTGCCAGTCCCATTGCTCTTGTGTGAACAGACAGCTTTGTCCTGTCAAAATCGAAAACATCATTGCCGTTTATAAGCTCGTCTCCGAAAGCATAATAGCCGCCGATTTTGTTTATTTCTTCCCTTGCATAGTTGGCATAATCCACAGTTTTCCTGAACATTTCTTTTCCATGAAGTGAGAGATTCTTTCTTGCCAGATCAAGGGAAACCATAAGTAAGTACGAACCGCTGGTCGTCTGAGTCAGATTTATAATCTGACGCATATAGCCTTCAGAAATATTTTCTCCGCAAAGCAAAACCGATGATTGGGTAAGCGAACCGCCTGTTTTATGAATACTTACAGCAGCCATATCTGCACCTGCACTCATAGCTGACACAGGCAGATTTTCACCGAAATAAAAATGTGTTCCGTGTGCCTCATCCACAAGTACAAGTATATTGTGAGCATGAGCTATCTGCACAATACGTTTTAAATCTGAACATATTCCATAATAAGTAGGATTATTTACAAGAATAGCTTTTGCATCGGGATTTTGCAGAATAGCCTTTTCAACATCTTCAACCGACATTCCCAAAGGAATTCCAAGCTGTTTGTTAGTGCCGGGATTAACATATACGGGTATTGCACCGCACACAACCAATGCATTAATTGCACTTCTGTGTACATTTCTCGGCATTATAATTTTATCATTTGCTTTGCAGGCATAAAAAATCATATCCTGAACAGCTGCTGTAGTACCATTGACAATGAAAAAGGTATTTTTTGCTCCGAATGCCTCACTTGCCAGATATTCAGCATCTTTGATTACTGAAACAGGATGACACAGATTGTCCAATGGTTTCATTGAATTTACATCGACCTTCAGACAATCAGCACCTAAAAAATCACGAAGCTCTTTATTTCCTCGTCCGCCTTTGTGACCCGGCACATCAAGCTGAACAACCCGATTGCCTTTATGCTTTTTCAAAGCCTCATAAATAGGTGCATTTTCTTGAGTAAGCGCCATATTTTTATCCACCTTTTATATACATCAGTATATATTTCTTCCACTGAAAATTTCTATCATTTCACGTCTGAGAGCTGCTGTTATATCCAGACGGTTTGCAGGAGTAAGCTCATAAACATCTTTTTTAAATAAATAGTTTTGCAAATCAATATCTCTGATAAGCATTTTTGTATGAAAAAAGTTTGCCTGATACACATTCAAATCTACAGCATCATATTTTTCAAGAGTACTTTTATCAATATATTCCTGAATAGACGTGATTTTATGGTCATTAAAGAACTTTCGTCCAAGTACATCACGAGTAAAACCCCTGACGCGATAATCAATAGTTATAATATCCGAATCAAAACTGCCAATCAAGAAGTTCAAAGCATTAAGAGGAGAAATTTTTCCGCAGGTTGAAACGTCAATATCCACCCTGAATGTAGATATTGCATTATCAGGGTGAGATTCAGGATAAGTATGCACTGTCAGGTGACTTTTATCCAGATGTGCATGGATAATCTCAGGAGGTGCATTGTCATACACACCCAGATTACAGGATTTATCTATGGAGTCATCGCTCAGGTTTCTTTCAGCGATAAGCACATTTACCGAAGCACCCTGCGGTTCATAGTCCTGTTTAGATATGTTCAGAATCCTTGCACCGATTATATCCGTAACCTTACAAAGAATTTTTGTTAAACGCTCAGAATTATACTGTTCATTAATATATGCAATGTATTCCTTTTGTTCACGTTCACTTTTTGCATAGCAAACATCATAAATATTAAAACTCAATGTTTTGGTCAAATTATTAAAACCATAAAGAGTAAGCTTTTCTTCCACTGCCCCACATCCTCAAGTAATTTTTTTATTGCGAAATTTCTGAATATCTCATTAAATAATTGTTCAATACATTTGCAGAATCACAAATCATATTGACAAACTTATCTATTATTATTATACCATATTTCACATCAAAAGTACATAGTTTTATATAATTTTTTAAGGCATATTGCAAAATGGTAAAAATCATAGTATAATAAATACAAATACAAAAATTTTGGAGATTTAAAAATGGTTTTAAGTGCTGAACATATATATAAATACTTTAACGGCGAGCCTTTGCTTAAGGATATAAATTTAACTATAGAAGACAGAGAAACTATAGGATTAATAGGAACAAACGGCTGCGGAAAAACAACTCTGCTGAATATTCTGACGGGCAATGAAGATTTTGATAAAACAGCAGACGGTTCAGGTGCTGTAAGTGTTTCACGAAACATAAATATCGGATTTATGCGTCAGAACAGCGGGCTGGAATCTTCTGATACGGTTGACGAAGAAATGCACAAGGCATTCTCTTCTCTCCTTGACACAAAAGCAAAAATGGAAGATCTTGAGCATAAAATGAGCAGCACTCAAGGTGATGAGCTTGAATTTATCGGTCAGGAGTATTCTCAGCTGTCAGCATATTTTGAAGCACGGGACGGATATAACATTGACGTTAAAATCAACCAGGTGCTTAATGGAATGGGATTTCAGAATATATCACGTTCAAGAAAGGTGAGTTCCTTTTCTGGGGGAGAAAAAACAAGACTTGCTCTTGCAAAGCTTCTGCTTGAAGAACCAGACTTACTGATACTTGATGAGCCTACCAACCACCTTGATTTTGACACACTTATCTGGCTGGAAGATTATCTGAAAAGCTATAAAGGAGCAATACTGATAGTTTCCCACGACAGATACTTTTTAAATAAAATCTGCACAAGAATATGTGAAATTGAAAACGGCAGACTCACATCATACAAAGGCGGATATTCGGCATACCTTGTTCAAAAAGATATGAACAATGAACGTCAGATGAAGGAATATCAGCAGCAGCAAAAAGAAATTTCAAAATTAGAAGATTATATCAACAAAAATAAAGTAAGAGCTTCTACGGCTAAAATGGCTAAGTCACGCCAGCATGCACTGGACAAAATAGAACGAACAGAAAAGCCTGTAACATATACAAAGCCGCCAAAAATCAAACTGGTTTATAACATCGAACCAACAAAAGAAATATTGCAGGTTAAAAACTGCGATGTTACTGTGGGCAATGGCATTGAAACAAAAACGCTGATAGACTCTTTAAATTTTACAGTCCGCAGAGGCGAACACGTTGCAATTATAGGCCCAAACGGAATTGGCAAAACATCAATTCTGAAAATGATACGGAACATTATCCCCCACAATCATGGCAATATAATCTGGGGCGACAATGTAAAAATATCATATTTTGACCAGGAACACGCAAATCTGAATACCTGCAATACTGTTTTTGACGAAGTAAGTGATTGTTATCCACGCCTTGACCAAACTGAAATCAGACGTGCATTAGGCTCAGTGCTTATAACCGGAGAAGATGTTTTCAAGCCCATTTCAGTATTAAGCGGCGGTGAACGTGCAAAACTTTGTTTTTGCTTAATGGCACTTAATAACGGAAATGTACTGATTCTGGACGAACCCACTAACCACATAGATTTAAATACCAAAGAAGTGCTGGAAGATTCCTTGGCAGAATTTGAAGGAACAATAATTCTGGTATCCCATGACAGATACCTGATAAACAAAGTAGCCAACAGAATAATATCTGTAACAAAAGATGAAGTAAAAACATATAAAGGTAACTTTGACAGCTATTTAAATCAAATCAATGCTGAAAAACAGATGCAGGATGAATTGCAAAATCAGATAAATGACGCTAAAGCAAAAGAGGAATACAACAGAAAAAAGCAAAATCAATACCGCAGCAAAGAACAGCGGGCAAAAGACGCTGCAAGACGAAACAGAATAAAAGAATTGGAAAAAGAAATTGAACAATTAGAAATAGATATTTTTAACATTGAAAACGAAATCGCAACACCAGAAATAGTATCTGATTTTGAATTAATGAGTGAAAAGTGCAGCAAACTGGAAGATATGCGTACAGCATTGGATGAAAAAATGGATGAATGGGCTGAACTTGA
>JBJFBR010000121.1:5010-14620 GCA_051888545.1 Oscillospiraceae bacterium | reverse complement strand
AACTATATTTTCTGTTTGTTCAGGCTCAAGCAATGAAGGCGTTCCGCCGCCGAAATACAAAGTATCAGCTGAAATGCCCTTGTCAGCATATTTGTAAATGTTTCTGCATACTGCGTCAACATAACTGCTCACAAGATTTTTGCTGTATGCCACCGAATAGAAATCACAGTACCCGCATTTTTTTGCACAGAATGGAACGTGAATATATATACCTGCACTCATTTCACATCACTGTTGTCTGAAAAAGCATTGTCAATATAATCTCCCGTGCTGTCATGGTTTTTCTTGATAGTTTTGTATGCTTTCATAACGCCCTTTTCCAGCAGGCAGAAAACATACATAGCAAGCAGAATCAATACTGTCTTGAACAGAAACATTGCCTGTTCAGTTAATGAAAGCTGACAGTAAATTCCACGTTTGTTCATAAAATCAACTATTGCAGGGTGAATTAAAATATATGCAAGCATACCTATAATACCGTTGTATGCAATGCATACGGTCACGCCGAGAATACTTGATTTCATACTGAGTGTTGAAAAAAATACAGCAGCAATCAATGCAAAAATGCATAGAAAAGCAATGCCCACAGATGCAGATAAATTGGCATAAAGCTCATAAATTATGGGAATGAGTACCGCACCGATAAATCCAAAGATAAATGAATATTTTACTGCTTTGTTTATATCTTTCATTGCTGCTCCTTTCGTCTTTGTTAATCGTCATCAAGCTTAAGTACAGCCATAAATGCCTCCTGAGGCACCTGTACCGAGCCTAACTGACGCATACGTTTTTTACCTTCCTTTTGCTTTTCAAGCAGCTTTTTCTTTCGGGTAATATCACCGCCATAGCACTTTGCAAGCACGTCTTTACGCATTGCCTTGACTGTTTCTCTGGCTATGATTTTTCCTCCGATTGCCGCCTGAACAGGTATTTCAAAAAGCTGTCTTGGTATGTTTTCTTTCAGCTTCTGTACAATTCGTCTTCCACGGGAATAAGCCTTGTCGGCATGAACAATAAATGAAAGTGCGTCCACAATTTCACCGTTAAGAAGAATATCCAGCTTGACAAGCTTGCTCTTTGCATATCCCTTCAGCTCATAGTCAAATGAGGCATAGCCTTTTGTCCGTGATTTCAGAGCGTCAAAGAAATCATAAACTATTTCGTTAAGAGGCAGGTCGTAATGCAAATCAACACGGTTTTCATCAATGTACTGCATATCCTTGAAAATACCGCGCCTGTCCTGACAAAGCTCCATAATATTTCCCACAAATTCTGACGGAGTGAAAATATCCGCATTGACCATTGGTTCTTCGGCAGATTCAATAACTCCCGGATCAGGGAAATTTGTTGGGTTGTCAATCATTACTGTTGTACCGTCAGCAAGATTTACCTTGTAAATAACAGACGGTGCCGTTGTAATCAAATCAAGATTATATTCCCTTTCCAGTCGTTCCTGAATGATTTCCATGTGCAGAAGTCCGAGGAAACCGCATCTGAAACCAAATCCTAAAGCTATAGATGTTTCAGGTTCAAAGGAAAGTGATGCGTCATTAAGGCAAAGTTTTTCCAGAGCGTCACGCAGGTCAGGATATTTTGCACCGTCAACAGGATATATACCTGAATAAACCATAGGATTTACATTTTTATAACCCGGCAAAGCCTCGCTGCATGGGTTGTCAGCTGTTGTTACCGTATCGCCTACACGAGTATCTCCGATATACTTGATAGATGCGGCTATGTAGCCAACCTCTCCGGCATGAAGCTCTCCTGTAGAAATATGGTCCTTTGCACCCATAACACCAATCTCAACAGTCTGAAACTCAGCGCCGGTTGCCATAAGCTTTATTACATCGCCCACCTTGACAGAACCGTTTTTTATGCGCACATAAATTATAACACCTTTGTACTGATCATAATAGCTGTCGAAAATAAGTGCCTGCAGAGGTGCGTTTTCATCTCCCTGTGGGGCAGGAATATCCGTCACAATGCGTTCCAGTACCTCGTGAATGTTGAGTCCAACCTTTGCCGAAATTCTCGGTGCGTCCATTGCAGGGATGCCGATAACATTTTCTATTTCCTCGCAGGCTCTTTCAGGCTCTGCTGAGGGAAGGTCGATTTTGTTTATAACAGGTACAACTTCCAGATCGTGTTCAATGGCAAGATATGTATTGGCAAGAGTCTGTGCCTCAATGCCCTGAGATGCGTCAACAACCAGTATTGCACCTTCACAGGCTGCCAGACTTCTCGAGACCTCATAGTTAAAGTCAACGTGTCCCGGGGTGTCAATAAGATTGAAAATATAATCCTCACCGTCATCTGCATGATATTTAAGCCGTACAGCACGGGCCTTTATGGTTATTCCTCGTTCACGCTCAATATCCATATTATCCAGCAGCTGATCTTCCATTTCACGTTTTTCAACCGTATCTGTCTGTTCAAGAATTCTGTCAGCAAGAGTTGATTTTCCGTGATCTATATGAGCAATAATGCAAAAATTTCTTATTTTGTTTTTATCCATAAATTTATAACTCCGTTTCCTTTACAGATATCCTAAATCATAACTAATTATATCATCAAATATTACCCTTGTCAATTTTAAAACATAGGCAATGCTGTCGAAAAAAGCAGTATCACAGCTTAAAAATACATATAAAGATTGCATTTTATCATTCCGTTGTAGAGCTTACGCTTTTTATTGGCTTTTGCTCCGAAAAAATCCTCGAAATCTTCATGAGGAGAAATTATATAACAGGGATTGGTATGTGACGGGCATAGTCTTTGTCCCATACGCCTGTAAAGCTCCTCTGCCTCTTTGATCTCCAGAAGTCTTTCACCATAAGGCGGATTGCAAATGGTAATAGAATTTTCAATAGGAGTAAATTTTGAAATATCCTGCTGTTTTATGATAAGTTTAGAGGCTGCTCCTGCCTTTTTGGCATTGTTTCTCGAAAGTTCTACAGCCATGTCGTCAATATCAAAACCATATCCCATAAATGAGCCTGTGCGGTCAATGGCGTCCATTGCTGCCGACCGCTCCTGCTGCCATATTTCCTTTGGAATGCATTCCCAGTTCTGTGCAGAAAAATTCCGTCTCAGTCCCGGCGCAACATTCAAAGCCTTGTATGCCGACTCAATCAGAAATGTTCCTGAACCGCACATAGGGTCGCAAACCACAGAATTGCTGCGAACTCTTGCCAGGTCAACAATTCCAGCGGCAAGAGTTTCCTTAATAGGAGCATCATTGGAATTTCGTCTGTAACCACGCTTGTGAAGTCCCTGCCCTGAGGTATCAAGATATATGCTGCACTTGTCTTTAAGTATGGTAAATCTTATTTGAACCATAGCACCGCTTTCCTCAAACCAGCTTATGCCATACTTTGATTTAAGACGTTCAACGCAGGCTTTTTTTATGATTTTCTGACAGTCGGGAATACTGTGCAGCTTTGAATTCAGCGAGTGTCCTTTTACAGGAAAAGCATCGTTTTTGCCCACAAAGTTTTCCAACGGCAAAGCCTTTACGTTCTGAAAAAGCTCCTCAAAGCTTGTTGCCTCAAAACTTCCCAGCTCAATAAGCACACGTTCGGCAGTGGCAAGCCG
Source organism: Oscillospiraceae bacterium (assembly GCA_051888545.1). Classification (GTDB taxonomy): domain Bacteria; phylum Bacillota; class Clostridia; order Oscillospirales; family Ruminococcaceae; genus FB2012. Next base: position 11,023 of record JBJFBR010000121.1, on the reverse strand, counting down.
GAGATTAGCTTTCGCAACGGTTGAAAAATCACCGTCAAAAGACACCTTTCCGTCAGATACACAGATATTTTCTCCGCCGATTTTTCTGACTTCAAATTTCAAAACGCTTTCCAGTCCAAAATGACAGGGGCAGCTTATTCTTAATTTTTCCATAGTTATGACTGTCCTTTCAATAAAAACTCCGCCATATAAATGACGGAGTTTTAGAGCATTAATAGTGATTTCCGCTGCAAACCTCAGGAACATTTGTCTGCTTGTAATAGCCCACATCTGTGTTCCAACAGTTGCTTCCTGCAATTAATCCCGTTTGTTTGCAGTAATTAAGCTGTTTTACTGTGTCCGGCATATTGCCGAAATTTTTGTTCTTCTCGTTTTCGGCTATGTCACCGAAAATATTCTTCCATATTGCCGCAATATTCTGATACTGATTTGTGGCAATTCTGGTTTCTTTGTCGTATCCTATCCATACACCGCTGACATAATCAGGTGTGCAGCCTACAAATGTAAGGTTTGTCCAGTCGGTTGTAGTACCTGTCTTTGCAGCAACCTCTGTATTGTTAAGCTTTGCCTGCTTACCGGTACCGTCAGCATCATCAACTACTTTCAGCATCATTCTGTTCATAACATATGATGTTGATTCGCTGATAGCCTGCTTGTAATTGTCCGAATGCTCATAAATCTTTTCACCCGATGCATCAACGATTGAAGAAATATATGTTGTGTCATATTTCTTTCCGCCGTTGCCGAAGATTGAATAAGCCGAAACAAGCTCTTCAAGAATCGTACCTTTGGTCATACCGCCTACAGTAACAGGAGACCAGTTCATATCTGCGTCTGTAAGTGTGCTTATGTCAAGCTTTTCCTTCAGGAAATTGTATGAATAAGCAACTGACATTTTCTGAATAAGCTGTGCAGGCATTGTGTTCAATGAACGCTCAAGCATCTGCCAGGTAAACAGCTTCTGTCCTGACCAGTTGGCGCTTTCACCTGTTTCTGAGTAGTTTACAGGCCATTTTTCATCTTTGCCGTCTTTTTTAATTGTAATAGGTTCATCAACATACATTGATGACCATGTGATGATATCCTGTTCAAGAGCAGGTGCATATGCTGCAATAGGCTTGATACATGAACCCGGTGAACGTGTTGACTGGGTCGCATTTGACCATGTTCTGGATTCGGTTTTCTTGTCTCTTCCGCCTACAACTGCCTTGACATTTCCCTTGTAATCCATTGCTATGAATCCTGAAAGCAATGGGTCATTGTCAAAGTAATAGCTCTGGAAGTTGCTTGGGTTCTGCATATTTTCTTCAATCTGCTTTTGCATATTCATATCAACAGTAGTATAAATTGTGTAACCGCCGTTGTATAAACGCTGATTAGCCTGATCTTCAGAAATGCCGTATTTCTTTGCAATTATATCTGTTGCCTGATTAAGTGCCGCATCAATAAAGTAAGATGTAGGGCCCTGATTGCCGCTTTCGCCCTTATACTCTTCTCTTGAACGATAATCAGGATCTGCTGTAACTTTAAGCTCCTGATTTATGGCTTCATTATATTCTTCATCGGAAATAGCTCCGTTTTCCAGCATTTTATTAAGAGAATATTTCTGTCTTACTTTATTCTTATCAGGATTTGTATGAGGATTAAGTTCAGAAGGAGCTTGCGTCATTCCTGAAAGGGATGCAGCTTCCGCTAAAGTCAGATCAGAAACATCTTTGCCAAAGTAATAGTTTGCCGCAGACTGAATACCGATGATATCCTGCTGTCCGTCTCCCAAAGGGATGATATTCATATATGCCTGAAGAATTTCTTCTTTGGTGTATGTTTTTTCTACATTGATGGCACGGAAGATTTCACGTATTTTACGCTCAACACCCTCAGTTCCTATGGCAGAATTGTCTCCTGTAATATTTTTGATTGTCTGCTGTGTGATAGTTGAACCGCCCTGCTTGTTTCCCAGCAATGTATAGATGATACTTCCTATTGTACGCTTGAAGTCAACGCCGTCGTGATCTCTGAAACGCTCGTCCTCTGTGCATACATAAGCGTCAACAACATAATCAGGAATATCCTCAATGTCAACCCACTCAGATAAAGTGTTGGGGTTGGATAAAGAATAATAAAGCTCATATTGCTTTGAATCCTTGTCATTTTTATCATAATCAGGATTCTTGTATAAAAATCTTGAAATATTTCCTGTACTGCCGCTGTCTAAACTGATAGTAGTGGTAGTATCAGCAAAATTCAATATATATATTGTCAATGCAGTCGCAAACACCGCAAATGATATTATCAGAATTAAAATCAAGGCAACAAAAGTTGTACCGATAACGTGCAGTGCTTTTGAACCGCCTTTTTCTTCTTTCTGAACTGCTTTGTTTTTTTTCATAATACTAAAACCTTTCATAATCCTATTATTTCACGTTTTAGACGAATTAAACAAAATGGGGACGATTTTGCTCGTCCCCGAAAAAGTTTACAAAATTACTCTGCCTCAGTTTCGGCAACAGCGTCATCTGTGCTGTAGACAGTTTCTTCGCTGTTATCTTCAGCTTCCTCAACTTTTTCTTCTTCAGGAAGCAAAGCTCTCATTGACAAGCTGATTCTCTTCTGGTCATAGTCAATATCAATAATCTTAACGTCAACTTCCTGTCCAACAGAAAGAATATCTGCAACATTGTTTACTCTCTGATTAGCGATCTGAGAAATGTGGATAAGACCGTCAATTCCGTTGATGATCTGTGCAAATGCACCGAATGATGTAATTGAAACTATCTTTGCCTTGCAAACTGTTCCGACTTCATAATTTGCCTTGAAGATTTCCCAAGGATTTTCTTCATCCTTTTTGTAAACAAGTGAAACCTTCTTTGTCTCATCATCAATATCCTTGATCTTGACTTCTACCTTGTCGCCAACGTTAAGAACATCTGAAGGATGGCTGAATCTTGTCCATGATAAATCAGCTCTTCTGATAAGACCGTCTACTCCGCCAAGGTCTACAAATACGCCGTAATCTGTAACTGATTTAACAGTACCGTTTACAACATCGCCTGCATGAACATTTGCAAAGAAGTTTTCTCTTGCAGCATCTCTTTCTTCACGAGCAATAATACGGATTGAACCTACTGCTCTCTGCTTAGCTTCGTTTACTTCAAGAATCTTGAATTTAACAGTTGTCTTAAGAAGCTCGTTCAGATCAAAGTCACGTCTTGGTGCAGCCTGTGATGCAGGGATAAATACCTTAACACCGTTTGTTGCTACAAGAACACCGCCCTTTACAACATTTGTTACAACGCCTTCAAGAACAGTTCCTTCTTCCTTGGCTGCTACGATCTTTTCAAATCCAAGAGCAGCGTCAACCTTTTTCTTTGAAAGTGTAACGATGCCTTCCTGATCGTTTGTCTTAAGAACGATAAGATCAACAGTCTGTCCTACTTCAACAACATCCTGAGGCTTCTTTGTAGGATCGTCTGTAAGTTCACTTGCAGGAATATAGCCGGTATGCTTTGTACCGATATCAACAATAGCCTCTGTATTGTTTACAGAAGTAATAGTACCTTCTACCTTCATTCCTGTATGTATTTTTTTGAGGGTCTTTTCAAGTTCCTCCTCGAAATTAAACTCCTCTTCAACATTGTCATTGTTCAAAATCTCACTCATGGTTCGTTGTACCTCCTTGATTATATAAGCCGGGGTTGAAGCACCGGCAGAAATCCCGATAATTTTTGCAAGGGATAAGTCTATACCGTCCAGACCTTTTGCATCTTCAATCAAATAGCATGGACAATATTCATCACAGACCGCTTTCAGCTTATGAGTATTAGAGCTCTGCTTGCCGCCCACAATAATCATCATATCCGAGGACTGGGCAAGCTCCCTTGCTTCATGCTGTCTTTCGGCAGTAGCATTGCAAATTGTATCGAAAATCAATGCCTGCGGAAGCAATTTTTTCGCCGTATCACAGCATTGTTTCCACATTTTATTATTATACGTTGTCTGGGATAAAATTGCAACCTTTTTTTCTTGAAAATCCTTATTTTTCACCAAATTTTCAAACTCTTCACAGCCATTGAACACATAGGATTCTCCTGCGCAATGACCTTGTATTCCTTCAACTTCAGGATGGTTTTTGTCACCTGCAATAAGAATAACATACCCCTGTGAAGATTTTTCATATGCAATTTTATGAATTCTGGCAACAAAAGGACAAGTGGCGTCCACCACCGATGCACCGATTTTTCTCAACTCATCATATACCTTTTGTCCCACACCGTGTGAGCGTATAATAACGGTATTGTCTTTTTGCACCTCCGAAAGTTCAACAGCCTTACAGCCTCGTCTTTCAAGGTCAGCAACTACATTTCTGTTATGAATAATCGGACCTAACGTTACAACATTATTTCGGTTATCTAATTCATTATACACTATTTTTACGGCTCTGTCTACACCAAAACAAAAACCTGCAGTTTTTGCAACACAAATTTTACAATTTCTTAACATTTATTGATCTACCAATTCATTAATTTCACTCATAATTCTTGTTTTTACAGCTCTCAGTTCACGAGGATCACCGTGCTCCATTTTTATGTCTTCCGGAGGAATAGGTTTTCCAAAACGTACAGTGATATGAGATCTGAATTTCAGCTTGCCCTTAAAGCTTATTCCTACTGGGATAACAGGTACCTGAGCCAATGCCGCAATAAGAGCCACACCGGTTTTTCCCTTTCCGACTTTTCCGTCTTTTGAACGTGTACCTTCAGGGAAAATGACAAGATTTCTGCCTTCCTTCAGCTTTCCGCAGGCAACATCAAATATTTCAGAATCTCCCTTTCCTCTTTGTACAGGGAATGCACCCATAGTTTTAATAAGCCATGTGAAGAAGATGTTCTGATGAAACAGCTCTTCCTTAGCCATATATGTACAAGGAACAGGAGTATATAATGCCACAAGAACAGGGTCCAGATAACTGCGGTGATTTGACGCAAATATATTGCTTCCGTCCTGAGGTATATTTTCCTTTCCCTCATAAGAAAATTTAAAATAAATATTCAGGAAAAATCTCGCCAGAACACCCACTATCCTGTATCCGAACATTCTTGGACGGCTCAGCTTAATTCCTCTCGGAATAGGATCGGTTTTGGGCAGATTTCTTATCATTGCAGGAGGCTTTGGCTTCTTTTTAACGCTTTTCTGTTCAATAATTTTATAAATTTCTTCCACCGTCTGCTCTAAAGATAAATTTGTGGAATCCACCTCTATAGCGTCATCAGCTTTTTTAAGCGGTGCAATTTCACGGTGAATATCGTTGTAATCACGCTCATTTATATCTTTGAGAACTTCCTCATAAGTAGATTTGTCCCCCTTTTCGGCAAGCTCTTTGTATCTTCTTTTTGCTCTTTCCTCAGCAGACGCTGTAAGAAAGATTTTTACATCGGCTTTTGGCAGAATAACCGTTCCGATGTCTCTGCCATCCATAATAATATTGTTTTTTGCTGCAATATTCCTCTGCAGTCCAAGCAGAAATTCTCTTACTTCGGGAATTGCCGAAACCTTTGACGCACCCATTGAAACTTCCGGTGTTCTTATCTGGTTGGAAACATCTTCACCGTTAAGCAGAACTTTCTGAGAATCATTCTCATAAGCAAGCTTTATATCAATTTCTCCCAGAAGTGCACATACGCTTTCAGCATTTTCCAGGTCCGCATTCTTTGAGATTGCATAATACGCAATAGTCCGATACATAGCACCCGTATCAACATATACGAATTTCAGCTTTTTTGCCGCCATTTTTGCAATGGTTGATTTTCCGGCGCCTGAAGGTCCGTCAAGAGCCACATTTATACTCATCTTATTTCTTTCCTTTCTATAAGCTAATATAAAAAATTATAGCACAATTTTTGAGAATATTCAGACAATAATTTCAGCAAGTCCGCAGGGTATTATTTTTTCCATATTTACAAAAGAAGTTTCAATCTGCCAGCCGACCTTTCCTGCACTGAAAAAAATAGTATCA
>JBJFBR010000121.1:0-4910 GCA_051888545.1 Oscillospiraceae bacterium | reverse complement strand
TGTACTTTATATTCAAGTCCTGCCTTGTCAAGCATTCGCATTGCATTTGTTTTAAAAGCCATTATAATCACCTAGTCTGCCATTGCCGCAGCATATGCTGTGGAAAATGCAATTTGTAAATTGAATCCCCCTGTATATCCGTCAACGTCAAGCACCTCTCCGATAAAGTACAAGCCTTTCACCAGCTTTGACTCCATTGTCTTAGGAGAAATTTCCTTGACGTCTACTCCGCCTCTTGTTATGATTGCCTCGTCAATAGGTCTCAGCGACTTTATATGGAACCGCATATTCTTTAAAAGCTTAACAAGATTTTCACGCTCGCCGTGTGTTATCTGATTGACCTTCTTATATGGTTCAATCCCGCTGAGCTTAACAATTACATCAATCATTTTTGAAGGCAGAAGCTTATTAAGAGAATTTGAAAAATCACGGTTGGGGAACTCGCTGAAATCCCGGAGAATTCTCTCATCAAGCTTTTCATATGAAAGTGCAGGCTTTAAATCTATTGACACCTCATATTTTCCCTTTTCAATATCGTTCATATGTGCCGATGCCGAAAGCACTAAAGGGCCCGATAGCCCGAAGTGAGTAAAAAGCATTTCTCCAAGCTCGGCAAAAACAGGCTTGCTTTTGCCTTTTTCATATAAGCTCAGAGTACAGTTTTTAAGGGAAAGTCCCATCATTTGTGCAGGAGTCTTTTCTTCCGTAACCATAGGACAAAGTGACGGTGCAATCTGCGTTATATGGTGTCCCGCCTGCTTTGCAAGGTCATATCCGGTTCCCGTTGAACCTGTTTTGGGATAGGATTTTCCTCCCGTTGCAACGATTATTCTGTGGGCAAAATAACTGCTTTTGCCTTTTACTCCCACAGCTTTTCCGTTTTCAATAATCAGCTGTGTTATTTCATCAGTGACAAACTTTACTCCTGCTTCTTTTGCAGTATTTATCAAAGCATTCACAATGTCAGCTGATTTGTCGCTGACAGGGAAAACCCTTGCACCTCTTTCGGTTTTCAGTTTAACCCCGAGGCTTTCAAAAAAAGCCATTGTATCCTCGCCGGAAAACCTGCTGAGAGCCGAAAACATAAATCTGGGATTTCTCGGAATATTTGCCATTATATTTTCAACGTCCGAATTATTTGTAACATTGCATCGTCCCTTGCCTGTAATAAGCAGCTTTTTTCCGGGCATTTTCATATGCTCAATAACAATAACGCTTTTGCCCTGCCAGGCAAGCTGAATTGATGCAAAAAGTCCGGACGCACCGCCGCCCACGATTATAACATCGGCATTGCTCATGAATTCAGCTCCTCATTTTTTTCGTAAACATCGTACTTAGCCCATATCTTTTCAAGACGTTCAAAGCTCTTTGTAACCTTGTCCACATTGCTTATGGTAACCGCAGCAATAAGTGCATTTATAAGACTTAACGGTGCAACAAGTGAATCCACCAGCGATGCCATATCGCTCTTTGCCAGAAGCATATTGTTTGCATACTGGACCAGAGGTGAATCCTTTGAATCGGTAATTGCAATAACGTGTGCTCCATTGCTGCTTGCATACTGCAATATCTTTGCAGTCTGTTTTGAATATCTCGGGAACGAAATTCCTATTATAACATCATTTTTGCCGATGTGCATTACCTGCTCTAAAAGTTCGCTGGTAGTTGTGTTTTTTATCAGCTTTACCTGAGGAAATATCATATTGAAATAATAGTGCAGAAAGCTTGCCAAAGGTGCGGCACTTCTTGCACCGATAATATAAATCGTATTACAGCCTATAATTTTGTCAACTGCATCATTGAAATCATCTTTAGATGTATGCTCAAGAGTGTATTTTATCCTGTCAATGTCCAGAGAAAGCACCCGGTCAAGAACATTGTCCCTGGTCATCTGGTCAGATGAAACCTCAATTCTCTGCACTGCCGTCAGCTTGTTGCGCATAAGCTCTTTTAACGCATACTGAAGCTCAGGATAGCCTTCAAATCCGATTTCCGAGGCAAATCTTACAACGGTGGATTCGCTTACTCCCACAACCTTTCCCAGCTTCTGGGCGGTCATATATGCGGCCTTATCATAATGCGTCAATATGTAATTAGCTATAAGCTTATGACCTTTTGACATTTTGGGCATCATATTTTCCAGTCTGGCAAATAAATCCTTATCCATTTCAAATCACCTCTCTTATTTATTGAAAAAGCTCATCTTCAAGAGCCTCAATTTCCTCTCTCATCTTTCTGGTTTGTTCCTCTGAGATATGATATCTTCCTTCTTTAAAATATATCATATCTCCTTCTGCCGCATTTTCAGGCAGCAGCTTTATATCTATATCAGACGCATTGCCGTCATCGTCAATGCAAACGGCAAAGCCGCCTTCAAACCTGTCTATGCTGAGCATTTTTTAAGCTCCCTTTCCCACATTCTTTTCAGTTTTTACGGTAATTGCTTTTCCGTCTGTATCAAATACAATATTTCCCTCATTCATTGTTATGAATATATGGTCATCGCTCACATACTTTTCCAGACGATTTATAGCCTGCTGATGAGGATGCCCGTAGGAATTTCCCTCACCGCAGCTTATAACGGCATACTGCGGACTGACGGCACTGAGAAAATCTTCGCCGGAGGATTCTCTGCTGCCGTGATGACCTGCTTTCAGCACCTTTGCCGAAAGGTCATAGCCATAGCTGAGAATTTCTTTTTCTTCATCAAAGTCACAGTCACCGGTAATCAGAAATGTGCTGTCACCGTCTGAAAATTTCACCAGCGTTGAATAAGAATTCAGATCTTTATACTGCTTTTTTGGTGTAAACAGCTGTATCATGCCGCTGCCAAGCTGAAAACTGTCGTCCTTGGCGGCAGTAATTTTCTTGCCCTGATTTTTTACAGTCTGCAAAAAATATTTATATGTAGAATTGGTAGGTGTAACACCTGACGCAACTCTCGGCATAATAATATTCTTCACATCAAAAGCTTTCAGAACGTCGGCAGCCTCACCCATATGGTCGGTATGAGGGTGAGTAATTATAAGATAATCAATGGCGAAGCTTTCGCCCTGCTCAGATTTTATTTCATTGAGGTAATTTATAAGCTTTTTTGATGAATCCCGTTCGCCCGTATCCACAAGAGCGTTTTTTCCGCCGCTGGTTATAAGTGCAGCGTCACCTTGTCCAACGTCAATGAAATGCACCTGTGAGGTTGCAGTTCCCATTTTTGCCTCACTGCTGTTTTCGGTTTTATCTGAATCGAAATCACCGTAGAAGAATCCCACAGCTGCGGCAATGCAAATGAATATTATTGCACTTATCAGCTTTGAGTTTTTTGACCTTTTTGCCATAATATATACCTTTTATGAACGGCTCTGGCGTTCATACCATTCTTCTTTTGTAATATTTATTTTTCTCGGCTTTGAACCTTCCTGAGGTCCGACAATGCCCATTTCTTCAATCTCGTCCATTATTCTTGCGGCTCTCGGGAAACCAAGCTTCAGCTTTCTCTGTAAAAATGCAGTTGACGCATTGCCCGTTTCAACAATAATGGTAATAGCCCTGTTTGTAAGCTCGTCATCTGTTCCGCCGCCTGAAAGTTCTGTAACTTCAGCAGTATTTTTTGGCTGAGGCGTATTCTCATCCACAGCTCGGATAACTTCTTCGCTGTAATCGGCTGAACATTCGTCCTTTATGAATTTAACCACATTTCTTATTTCTTCGGTGGAGGCAAATGCCCCCTGAATTCTCATAGGCTTCGGAAAATGCACCGGTTTATAAAGCATATCACCTCTGCCCAGAAGCTTTTCTGCACCTGTTTCATCAAGAATAACCCGTGAATCGGTATTGTTTGCAACCGAAAGTGCTGTTCGGCTTGGAATGTTCGCCTTGATAATACCTGTGAGGACATCAACTCTCGGTGACTGTGTAGCAATTATCATATGCATACCTGCTGCTCTGGCAAGCTGTGCAAGTCTCATTACCGATTCTTCAACCTCTGATTTTGATGCAAGCATAAGGTCAGCAAATTCGTCCACAATTATAAGAATCTGCGGCTCAATCTTTTTTTCACGTTCCGGATTTTCTTTTACAAATCTGTTGTAATCCTCAAGATTTTTTGTACCGTTAGCCTCAAAAAGCTTATATCTCCTCATCATTTCATTGACCGCCCAGCTAAGTGCTCCCGCCGCTTTGAGCGGATCGGTAACAACAGGGATAAGCAAATGAGGTATTCCGTTGTATATGGGAAATTCGACCTTTTTCGGGTCAATAAGAATAAGCTTTACCTCGTCAGGCGATGAATGATAAAGAACATTCATTATAATTGAGTTTGTGAATACAGATTTACCTGAACCGGTAGTACCTGCAATAAGCATATGAGGCATTGTGGAAATATCGCCGATAATGATTTTACCCTCAATGTTTTTACCAACAGCAAAGCTAAGCTTACCCTTTGCATTGCGATACTCTTCGCTGTCAATAAGCTCACGCATGGAAACTCCGTCACGGTGATTGTTAGGAATTTCTACACCGATTGCAGCTTTTCCCGGAATGGGGGCTTCAATTCTTACGCCGTTTGCCGCAAGATTCAATGCTATATCATCGGCAAGATTTGTAATCTGCTTGACCTTAACTCCTGCTGCAGGCTGAAGCTCATATCTTGTAACGGAAGGTCCGCGGTGCACACCGATTATCCTTGTCTTAACCCCAAAGGTTTCAAGGGTTTCAACAAGCTTTTCGCTCTTTTTGTAAATTTCTTTCTGTGCGTCCTCCTGAGAAGTTGAGGATGAAGATTCTTTAAGCAGTGAAATCGGTGGATATATGTACTGCCTACGGGTACCCCCTTCAATCATTGAAAGCTGTCCGTCCTTTTCAACATACATATTCTTAGGCGGCTTTGATTTATCAATCTTTGCAGATTTTGT
>JBJFBR010000120.1:10305-14656 GCA_051888545.1 Oscillospiraceae bacterium | reverse complement strand
TTTTTGTTCTGAATGATTGTCGCCAGACAATTCAATTTTAAGATGAAATGCTAGTCTGACTAATTAATCTTTATGGAAGTTATTTTTTAATGCTTCGGTATTTCATTATCAATTATTTTGTAACGGAAAATCGAATATTATTAAGCTATGCAAAGCATAGCTATGCTTTAAAGAAAGGAGCATATCAAACAGCTTGCTTTTGTTTTATAACGAAGTGTTTATGAAATGGAAGCAGGCGTTTGATGTTATTTTTATGAATAATCGTAATCAAAACTACAAAAAATCCGGAAATAAAACTTCAAGAAGAGTTGGTGCAGTAACTCTTGACCGTTCTGCCAAAGAATTAATGGAATCAAAAAATAAACCTTTACTTCAAAATCGTACAAATACTAATCACAAGGTAAATCATACAAAAGCAAAAGAAAACAAAGTGCAGAGAAAAACTCCTGTCAGAATTATTCCTCTTGGAGGTTTAAATGAAATTGGCAAGAACTTTACTTGTATCGAATGCAGTAATGATATATTTGTTATTGACTGTGGATTAGAGTTCCCTGACAGTGAAATGTTGGGCGTTGATATTGTTATTCCTGATTTTACTTATATTGAACAAAACCAAAATAAACTGCGCGGCGTTGTTTTGACACATGGACATGAAGATCATATAGGCGGATTGCCATATTTTCTTAAAAAGTTCAATGTTCCCGTGTACGGTACAAGACTGACACTAGGTCTGCTTGAGGGGAAGCTTAAAGAACATGGTCTTCTTGGCAGTGTCAAGCTGGTAACCGTTACACCGCGTCAGACTGTCAAGCTTGGCTGCATGGCAGTTGAATTCATACGTGTAAATCATTCCATTCCAGACGCTGTTGGTATGGCAATTCATACTCCTGCAGGTGTAATTATCCATACAGGTGACTTCAAAGTTGACTACACTCCTATTGAAGGCGGTATAATTGATCTGGCAAGATTTGCAGAGTTGGGAAACAAAGGAGTTTTGGCCCTGATGTCCGATTCTACAAACTCTGAACGTCCCGGATATACCATGAGTGAACGAAAAGTCGGCGAAAGCTTTGAAAAGCTATTTATGAAGGCGGAGGGCAAGCGTATTATCATTGCTACCTTTGCATCTAACATACACAGAATCCAGCAGATAGTAAATAATGCTGTAAAGAGCGGCAGAAAAGTTGCAGTTTCCGGACGCAGTATGGTCAATGTAATCGGAAAAGGCATTGAACTGGGTTATCTTAAAATACCGGACGGAATACTTGTAGATATAACTACAGTTTCCAATTATCCTCCTGATAAGATGTGCATTGTAACTACCGGAAGTCAGGGTGAACCTATGTCTGCTCTTACCCGTATGTCTATGGGTGAACACAGAAACGTTTCGATTACTCCTGATGATTTTATTATTATTTCTGCTACACCTATTCCCGGCAACGAAAAATATGTTACAAAAGTTGTAAATGAACTATTGAAACAGCATGCTAATGTTGTTTATGAAGCAATGTATGATGTTCACGTTTCAGGACACGCTTGTCAGGAAGAACAAAAACTTATTCTTGCTCTTACAAAGCCTAAGTATTTTATTCCTGTTCACGGTGAATATAAGCATTTGAAGAAACATTACAACACTGCAGCATCTATCGGAATTGATCCGGATCATATTATTATTGCTGATAACGGAAATATTATTGAAACTGACGGTGTTGATATGAAAATCGTTGGTCAGGCACCTGCAGGCAATGTACTTGTTGACGGTCTGGGAGTAGGAGATGTTGGTTCAATAGTTCTTCGTGACAGAAAGCATCTTGCAGAAGACGGTATAATAATCGCAGTGGCAACTATTGACAGAGATGCCGGAGAAATACTTTCAGGTCCTGATGTTATATCCAGAGGTTTTGTGTATGTTCGTGAAAGTGAAGAACTTATGCAGAATGCAAGGGATATTCTCACTAAAACGCTGCAAGGCTGTCTTGATAATAATACAAGAGAATGGAATGTCATAAAAAACAAAATGCGTGATAATCTTTCAGATTTTATCTATATGCAGACAAAACGCAGTCCAATGATTCTTCCTATTATAATGGAAATGAGATAATTATCATTTCAAAGCTTGCTGATAGACAAGCGAGGAGATTTAACAATGAAATTCTATAATATATTTCAAAATATCTTAAAATTGCTTACTTTATCAATATTGGTAACTTCTATAGTTGCAGCAACAAAACTGTATCATTCTCACAATGCTTTGAGTATTACATTGATTGTTATGTCTGTAATTGGCTTCGTGTTTTTGATTTTTGAAACTTTTCACTTTAAAAGCAATACAAAAAAAGCTGTAATAAAATTATCATCTCAGATTGCACATACAGAGCACGACTCTTTGCTCGACTTCCCTGCTCCTGTTATCATAATTGATAGTGATGAAAGCATCATCTGGTATAACAAAATCTTTGGCAATGAGGTTTATCCTGACAATGATATTTATGGAGTTAAGGTTAGCGATATGGTAAATATCGATATGCAGAAGGTATTTACTCCCAACGGTGACCTTGTTTGCATTGAAAAGAAATTTTACAGGGCAAAATCCATAGCGACACAATCCGAAGATTCACTTTTTATGATTTATTTTGAAAATGTTACGGATTATGTTGAACTGGATTATCAGACTCGTCAGTCACACGAATCTGTAATAATAATTTGTATTGATAACTATGATGATTTGTGGACAGATTTGCGTGAAAGCGAAAAGGCACATGCATTGGTTGAAATTGAAAAACTGATTGAGAACTTCATTGACGGAACAACAGGCGTTTCAAAAAAAATGAGCAGTGATAAATTCTGGATTGTTCTTGAAGAACGCTATTTATCCAAAATTATTAATAATCGTTTCAAAATTCTTGAAGAGGCCAGAAAGATTTCTGTCGGTGAAAAGAAAAAAGTTACTCTTTCTATAGGTGTTGGCTCTAACAGTAAAAATCTTGCTGAAAGTGAGCTTTATGCTAAACAGGCTTTGGATATGTGCTTGGGACGAGGTGGTGACCAGGCTGCTGTTAAAACAGAAAGCGGATATAAATTCTTCGGCGGTGTTTCTAACGGCGTGGAAAAACATACTAAAGTAAAAACCAGAATGGTAACCAGTGCACTTATTGAACTTTTAAACACTCACAGCAATGTCTTGATTATGGGACACAAACACGGTGATTTGGATAGCGTTGGTGCAGCAACGGGTATGTGCTGTGCATTGCGAAAAATGGGTAAAGATGCTTCGGTTGTTATTAACTTTGAAGATAATCTTGCCAAACCATTGATTCAATATATACAGGATAACGACATAAATCATTATTACATAACTCCTGAAGACGGTCTGAAAAAAGTTGATGAAGACACTTTGGTGATTGTTGTTGATACACATAATCCGGATCTTGTTGAATCAGTTGATATTCTTAATAAAACCAATCAGCTGGTGGTTATTGATCATCATAGACTGGCTGTGAAATGTATAGAAAATGCACTAATTTTCTATCATGAGCCAATAGCATCATCCACTTGTGAAATGGTAGCTGAGATTATAGAGTACTTTGGTTCAAATGCTAAAATTTCCTCTCCCGTAGCCTGTGCAATGCTTGCCGGTATAACTTTAGATACCAAGTCATTTATTCTCAGAACCGGTATCAGAACATTTGAAGCTGCCGCATTTTTAAAAAGAATGGGTGCAGATACGGTAGATGTGAAAAAGCTTTTTTCCAATTCCTTTGAAGTATATCAGGAAAAATCAACAATTATCAATACTGCGGAGATTTATCATAAGTGTGCAATATCTTCAACTGAAGAAGAATATACAGATATACGTATAGCAGCTTCTCAGGCTGCTGATGAACTGCTGGGTATTACCGGCGTAAATGCATCGTTCGTTTTATTCATCAATGAAGGAAAAGTTAATATTTCTGCCAGAAGTCTTGGTACATATAATGTTCAGATTATAATGGAAACATTAGGCGGCGGAGGTCATTTGACTATGGCTGCAACACAGTTGGATACAGATATGGAAGATGCAAAAAAACAGCTAAAAGAAGCAATCAATCAATATATTATAGATAATGTAAAGTAAAGGAAAGTGATTATTTATGAAAGTTATTTTATTGAAAGATGTTAAGGGTTCAGGAAAAGAAGGAGATATCGTTAAAGTTGCAGACGGATATGCAAGAAACTTCTTGATCGGCAAGGGCTTGGCTGTAGAAGCTACTGCTGCAAATATCAACGAGTTGAACGGCAAAAAATCATCAGCTCAGCATAAGCTTGATGTTGAAAAAGCCGGAAATGAAGAAATTGCTTCTGCACTTGAAGG
>JBJFBR010000120.1:4925-10205 GCA_051888545.1 Oscillospiraceae bacterium | reverse complement strand
ATAAGCTTGATGTTGAAAAAGCCGGAAATGAAGAAATTGCTTCTGCACTTGAAGGGAAAACTGTAGTAATTAAGCTAAAAGCCGGACAAAACGGAAAGCTTTTTGGTTCAGTTAAATCTTCAGATGTTTCCAATGCAATTAAAGAACAATACAATATAAATGTTGACAAAAAGAAAATAGGTTTAAACGGAGAAATTAAAGCATTTGGTGATTATAACGCAGTTATAAAAATGTCTCAGGGTGTTTCCTGCTCCATAAAAGTAAATGTGATTGAGGCTTAAAATGGCTGACAATAATTCGCTGAATATTAGTGATTTGCTGGGACGTGAGCCGCCGTATTCCCTTGAAGCTGAGCAGGCTGTATTAGGCGGTGTGCTTATAGATCCGTCCAAATTGCCTAATGTTATAGAAATACTCAGACCTGAAAGCTTTTACCGTCCGCAGCATCAGCAGCTGTTCAGTATAATTGTAAGGATGTTCTCTCTTGGCAAAACTGAGGATATTATTACAGTTATCAATGAAGCTGTTGATACAGGTATATTTGAAACGTCTGCTATGGCAAAAGCTTATCTGTCCGGCATAATGGAAGGAGTTCCCTCCACTGCCAACATTGAAAGCTATTGCAAAATCATAAAGGAAAAAGCACAGATTCGTGCTTTGATAAAAATAGCTAATGATATCATAGAAACTGCCAATGAAGGTTCAGTTGATGCTGATACAATGATAGACAGTGCTGAACAGAAAATTTATGATATCAGGCAAAATGATGTCAAGGGACTTACAAGAATTGATTCTGCAATTATTGATGTATATACACAGCTGCAAAATGTGAGCGGCCCGAATGCCAGCGAATATCTTGGTGCGACTACCGGTTTTTCACAGGTTGACAGAATAATTTCAGGTCTTAATAATTCAGATTTGATTATTATAGCTGCTCGCCCCGGTATGGGTAAAACTGCATTTGCAGTAAATATTGCTGTTAACACTTGTAAAAGTACAATGAAAGATGTTGTAATCTTTTCTTTGGAAATGGGTAAAGAACAACTTGTAAGCCGTATGCTTTCAGCAGAATCGCTGGTAAATAATACTTCTCTGCGTTCCGGTAAGCTTGAGCCTGATGATTGGGTAAAACTTGCCGCAGGCGCTGAACAGCTTCAGAAACTTCCTATTTATTTAGATGACGGCGGAGATATAAATGTTCCGCAAATGAAAGCAAAGCTAAGACGAATGAAAAATCTTGGACTTGTGGTTGTAGACTATTTACAGCTTATGTCCTCGCCAAACAGGCATAACAGCCGTGTTACTGAAGTTTCTGAAATAACAAGACAGCTCAAACTTATGGCTAAAGAACTGAATGTTCCTATTATAGCTTTGTCACAGCTTTCACGTAACTCTGAGAAGCGTGATGATAAGCGTCCTTTGATTTCTGATCTTCGTGAATCAGGTTCTATTGAGCAGGATGCTGATATTATTATGTTCTTGCATCGTGAAGCTTATTATAATAAAGAAAATGCTGACCAGTCAACGGCTGAATGTATTATTGCCAAAAACCGCCACGGAAGCACTGATACTGTAAATCTTGCATGGATTGGCGAATATACACTATTCAGAGGATTGGATATGCGAAGAGAGTAGCTTATGCTTAATAAAGTTAATGAAACAATAAAAAAATATAATATGCTTAAAAAGAGTGAGCGTGTGTTGGTAGGTCTTTCAGGAGGTGCTGACAGCGTATCACTCCTTTTGTGTTTAAAAGAACTGGGGTATAGTATTACTGCATGTCATATTAATCATCAGCTGCGTGGTGAAGAAAGTCTCAGAGATGAGCAATTCTGTATCGATTTATGCAATTCTATTTCCGTGCCGATTATTGTTAAGCGTATTGAGGTAAAAGAATATGCAGCGCAGCATAAGATTTCTCTTGAAGAAAGCGGAAGAATTCTGCGTTATGAGACTTTCAAAAGCTTATGTTTTGATAAAATTGCAACAGCTCATAATCTTAATGATTGCCTGGAAACAACAGTTTTTAATCTGGCGAGAGGTTCAGGACTTAAAGGAATTTGTTCTATACCGCCTATACGGGATAATATTGTCAGACCGTTAATTGAATGCTCAAGGCAAGATATTGAGAAATTTTTGAAAGAAAAAAGTCAAAGCTTTGTAACCGATTCTACTAATTTGCAGAACGAGTATTCCCGAAATAAAATCAGAAATATTGTTATACCCTTACTTAAAGAAATAAATCCTAATCTTAATGAAACATATAAAAAAACACTTGCTAATTTAAAAACAGATGAAGATTATTTGGATAATCAAGCGGAAGATTTATTAAAAATATCAAAAATTGACCAAGGCTACAGTATTTCAGAATTAATGAATGCTCATCCTGCTGTCAGAAACCGTGCTTTAGCAAAAATAATTAAAAGCCGTAATATTTCATATAGTTATGATAAAATCAATTCAATATATGATATATTGAAAACAAAAGGTAAAATAAACTTATCAGGAAATTATTTTGCAGTAAGCGAAAATGGCATTTTTGACATAAAAAAAATAGAAGCAAACAAGCAAGATACCAAAATATGTATTGCCATAACCGATTTTAGTAAAACATATAGATTTTTTGAAAAGTCTGTTTCTTTTGAAATTTTAGATTTTAATGGGATATTTGCAAATGTTCATAAAAAATTCGCAAATGCATGTCTTGATTATGATAAAATAAAAGGGAACGTTTATTTGAGAAACCGTAATTTTGGTGACAGAATTCAACTTTGCGGAAGGAATTTTACATCTTCGGTAAAAAAACTCTTTAATGCTGAAATTCCTTTGGAACAACGTGAAAAAACCGCTATGCTACAGGACGATAACGGTTTAATTTATATTGATAATTTTGGCTGTTCTGACAATGTTAAGGTAGATAAA
The DNA here is from genome assembly GCA_051888545.1 of Oscillospiraceae bacterium. GTDB lineage: Bacteria > Bacillota > Clostridia > Oscillospirales > Ruminococcaceae > FB2012. The sequence goes on along the minus strand of JBJFBR010000120.1, from coordinate 7,283 downwards.
AATACTAAACATTTACTTATTGTTAAAATATCATAATTCTGTCACAATAATATGTTATTTTAAAGGAAATGATTTTATGGACAAAATTACTGAATTAATCGGTGAAGAAGAAATCAAAGCAAAAGTTAAAGAGATTGCAGATATAATTTCTGAAGATTATAAGGACAAAACTATAACTGCAGTTTCTGTTCTAAAGGGCGCATTTATTTTTACAGCAGACCTTTTCAGAACACTTTCAGCTGATGTTGAGCTGAATTTCATCAGAGCTAAAAGCTATCTGGGTACTGCAAGTACAGGTGATGTTAAAATTGACTGTGACAGCAGCTTCGATGTAAAAGGCAAAGATATTCTTATTATTGAAGATATCATTGACTCAGGACAAACACTCTTTGCTCTTAAAAATAAATTTATCAGTATGGGCTGTTCAAGTGTTAAAATGGTTACTTTTATGGATAAACCATCAAGACGTGTTGTAGATATATATCCTGATTATTGCTGTTTTAGAATTGAAGACAAGTTTGTAGTCGGCTATGGTCTTGACTACAATGAAAGATACAGAGAATTGCCTTATGTAGGTGTATTAACTCCCGATAATGAATAGAAAGAACAATTAAAGAAAGGATTGTGATATATTGAACAACAAAAACACTAAAGGCACAGGAAAATCACTGCTTATTTATTTGGTTATATCTGCTGTTATTATTTTTGGACTTGTATATATGCTGTCATCTATGAGCAGTGCTAAAGATGAAGTTCCATATTCAGAAATAATCAGACATTTTGATAATCTGGAAGTTTCAGAATTTGAACTTGATTTAGGTTCAGGCAAAATGACATACAAACTTAAAGGCAGCGATGAAATTAAAAGCTATAAAGTTCCTAATGTATCAATATTTGCACAGGAAGTTTTAGGCGGTGAAGACGCTGAAAATTATCGTTTGAAATATGATAAAGCTAATCCGGATGACCCTTTAAAATATAATCTTATACCAATTTCAGATAATTCTTTTTGGCTCAATTTAATTCCGACACTGCTGATGATCGGCGTAATGGTTCTTTTCCTGGTTATGATGATGAGAAATGCCAACGGCGGAAAAATGGCATCATTCGGAAAAACCAATGTCAAGCAGGCTCCAAACAGCAAAAAAGCTACATTTGATGATGTTGCAGGTGCTGATGAAGAAAAAGAAGAACTTAAAGAAGTTGTTGAATTCCTTAAAAATCCTAAGAAATATACAGAACTTGGTGCACGAATTCCTAAGGGTGTATTGCTATTGGGACCTCCGGGAACAGGTAAAACTCTTCTTGCAAGAGCTGTTGCAGGTGAAGCAAATGTTCCTTTCTTCTCAATTTCAGGTTCAGACTTTGTAGAAATGTTTGTAGGTGTTGGTGCATCTCGTGTAAGAGATTTGTTTGAACAGGCAAAGAAAAATGCTCCGTCAATTATATTTATAGATGAAATTGATGCAGTTGGTCGTCAGAGAGGTGCCGGTCTTGGCGGCGGTCACGATGAACGTGAACAGACACTTAACCAGATGCTTGTTGAAATGGACGGCTTTACAGAAAACGATTCTGTCATTGTTATTGCCGCAACAAACAGAAGAGATATTCTTGACCCTGCCCTTCTCCGTCCAGGTCGTTTTGACAGACAAATTTATGTCAATGCACCTGACGTTAAAGGAAGAGAAGCTATTCTTAAAGTTCATACAAGGAACAAGCCTCTTGCTCCTGACGTAAATCTCAAAACAATAGCTCGCTCAACAGTTGGGTTTACAGGTGCTGAACTTGAAAACCTTGTTAATGAAGCATCACTTCTGGCAGTAAGAGCTAACAGAAAAGCAATTACAAATCAGGATTTGGAAGAAGCATCTATTAAGGTTATTGCAGGTCCTGAAAAGAAATCAAGAGTTGTTACAGAAGCAGAAAAACGTCTTACTTCTTATCATGAAGGCGGTCACGCTATCTGCACTTATTATTGTCCAACACAGGATAAGGTTCATCAGATATCTATTATTCCTCGCGGACAGGCTGGCGGATATACAATGAGTCTGCCGGAAAAGGATAAATCATATGTAAGCAAGAAAGAAATGGCTGAAAATATTATAGTCCTGTTGGGCGGCCGTGTAGCTGAAAAGCTTATACTTGATGATATTTCAACAGGTGCGTCGAATGACCTTGAAAGAGCCACATCTACTGCGAGAAATATGGTTACTCGCTATGGTTTCAGTGATAATCTTGGACCAGTAGTCTATGGCAGAGGCGATCACGAAGTATTCCTCGGAAGAGATTATAGTGCAACTCCCGATTATTCAGATAGTGTTGCTGCGGAAATTGATTCAGAAATCAGAAATATCATTG
>JBJFBR010000120.1:0-4825 GCA_051888545.1 Oscillospiraceae bacterium | reverse complement strand
GATTATTCAGATAGTGTTGCTGCGGAAATTGATTCAGAAATCAGAAATATCATTGAAGACGCTTTTGTAAAGGCTGAAGATATACTTACAACACATATGGATAAACTTCATACTGTTGCAAAATATCTTATGATTTATGAAAAAGTTGACGGTGAAACATTTGAAAAATTAATGACCGGTGAACTTACTGAAGAAGATTTCACTCCTCATGATGAAAAAGAAAATGAAACTGAATCTTCAGAAAATAATTCTGAAGAACAATAAGAATTATATTTACAGTGCAATCCTTTGGGACTGCACTGTTTTTTCTTGATTTTTTTTATCATTTAGTATATAATAGTATTACTACACTAAAAGGAGATATTATGAATTTATTATTTATCGGCGATGTTGTCGGCAAATCAGGAACAGAGTTCCTGAGTAAAAATATTTACAATCTAAAACAGAAATATGATCCTGATATATTGATTATAAATGGTGAAAATTCTGCTGTAGGAAATGGAATAAATCAGAAATCTTTTCAGCAGCTGAAAAATATGGGCGCTGATGTTATCACTACAGGAAACCATTGCTTTCAGAAACGAGAATTTACTGAAATGTATGATGCTGAACCTAATCTTCTACGTCCTGCTAATTTTCCTAAAGGTGTTACAGGTCATGGATATACAGTAATTGATATGGGTCATACTCAAATTGCTGTTATAAATCTTATGGGTACAGTATATCTTGATTCTCTTGATAACCCTTTCAATGTTATTGATTCAATTCTCGGAAAAATTACCACCCATAATATTTTTGTCGATTTTCATGCTGAGGCAACATCAGAAAAGAAAGCAATGGGTCAATACCTTGCAGGCAGAGTAACCGGGATTTTTGGCACTCATACTCATGTTCAGACAGCAGATGAGACAATTCTCTCAAATCATACGGCATATATTACAGATGTTGGAATGACAGGTCCTGAACTTTCTGTTTTAGGAGTTGAATCAGCTTGTGCTATAGATAAAATGAAATTTCATGCACCTGTTACATTTAAGGAAAGTACTAATCCTTGTTTTATTAATGGTATTGCCGTTTCATTCGATGAAAAGTTGGGTAAAGCTACAAAAATAGAGCGAATTATATATAGATAATTAACAAATTTTATCAAACAGCTTGATTTTTTTGCGTAGTAGTGTATAATAGAAGTGTGGACAAAGGAAATTACCACAATCTTATAATGGGGGGTTTTAATAATGGAAATTCTAAAAGTTTCATCACGATCTGTACCAAATTCTGTAGCAGGAGCAATTTCCGGAGTTATTAGAGACAGCGGAGCTGTTGAAGTACAGGCAGTAGGAGCCGGTGCAACCAATCAGGCAATAAAGGCAATAGCTATTGCTCGTGGATATCTGGCACCAATAGGAATCGATTTGATTTGTATTCCTGCTTTTGCAAATGTTGTAATTGATGACGAAGAACGAACAGCAATCAGACTTATTTGCGAACAAAGATAAATTTTTACATCAAAAAAGGACTGTGCAAAATAAATGCACAGTCCTTAATTCTTTATGACATTATAGTCCATTAGGATTGTTTTTAGTGAAGTTCCAACCGTCTCTTGCCATATCATCTATATCATACTCAGCTTCCCAATGCAAAAGCTCTTTAGCTTTTGTGGTGTCAGCATAGCAAGTGGCAATATCGCCATCACGTCTTGGTTTTATTTCATAAGGCAGCTTCTTTCCGCAAGCCCTTTCAAAAGCATGAAGTACATCAAGAACGCTGGAGCCTTTTCCTGTACCAAGATTTATTGCTTCAACACCCTTATTATCAAGAATATACTGTAAAGCGTTCAGATGTCCTCTTGCCAAGTCAACAACGTGAATATAATCTCTTACACCTGTTCCGTCAGGAGTATCGTAATCATCACCAAATACACCCAGACATTTAAGCTTGCCTGTTGCAACCTGTGCAATGTATGGGAAAAGATTATTTGGGATACCGTTAGGATTTTCTCCCAGAAGTCCGCTCTTATGAGCACCAATTGGATTGAAATATCTCAGTAAAGCGATTGACCACTCATTATCTGCAACATATACGTCTTTGAGTATCTGCTCAATCATAACCTTAGTGTATCCATATGGATTTGTTGAACTGTTTGTCGGCATTGTTTCAACAAACGGAGCCTTGTTATGAACTCCATAAACTGTAGCCGATGATGAGAAAACAATGTTCTTGCAGCCATATTTCTGCATTGCTTTTAAAAGCATTAATGTACCGGTTATATTGTTATGATAATATTCCAATGGCTTGTGAACAGATTCACCGACTGCCTTTAATCCTGCAAAATGAATTACCGCATCAATTTTGTTTTCCTCAAAAATTTTTTCAAGTGCAGGTAAATCCAGAATATCATTTTCATAGAATTTTAAATCTTTTCCTGTAATCTGTTTAATACGTTTTAAAGCTTCAGGCTTGGAATTTGAAAAGTTATCAACTACAATGACACCATATCCTGCGTCTAAAAGCTCAACGCATGTATGACTTCCAATAAAACCTGCTCCGCCTGTTACTAAAATGTTTTTCATAATAAGCACCTCACTATTTTATAATTTCCTTTAATTTATTTTGACATATATTAAAGTCAACGTCAAGAGTTGACTGACCGTCATGGTATCCATATTCATATGTGTTATCTTCAGGTATTCTTACCTGCTTTAGCTCATATCCCAGCATAAACGGTAGTTTATTTTCTAATTCAAACAATTCTTTTTGTGTCAAATTTGTTGTAATATTCGGCAGTGCTGCATTAACCATTTTATTAAGTTTGAATACATTAATTGTTTTTGCTTCGTCAATAATCTTTGAAATAACTATACGCTGTCTTTCGGTTCTTTCAAAATCAGCATTTCCTACGTACCTTAAACGTGCATAGGCAAGTGCCTGGTTGCCGTTTACTTTAATATTTTTTCCGCCTTGACTTAAGTAATCGGTGCCTTGTTTATTGCCCAGAATATCATTTTGTTCTGCCATCGGGTCTTTCATTCCCTCTGCTTCTTCATCGGTTATATCCAAAGTTATACCGCCAACAGCGTCAACGATATCTATAAAGCTGTAAAAATCCACAGATACATATTTATCTATATGTATATCAAAATTTTTCTCAATGGTATCCATTAATAACTCCGGTCCGCCGAAAGCATTGGCTGAATTAAGTTTGCCCCAACCGTTATCAGGGATTTCAACATACATATCTCTCATCAATGATGTCATATATATTTCTTTAGTTTTTTCCTTAATTGTAAGCAATATCATTGAATCAGTTCTGCCATTATCGTCTTTAGAACGAGTATCAGAACCGGTAATCAGAATATTTGTAACTCCTCTTCCGGCTGTAACTCCGGAATTTACTAATCTTTCACCTGTGTCATTATGATTAACTTTACCTGCAAAATTATATAATAAAGCCTCAACCAAAACAAAAATAATAAGAAGAATAATTATAAGCCATTTCAAAAATCTGATAAAAGGATTTTTTTTCTTTTTCACTTTCTTACCTCTTTTATTATTTATATTTCGATTACCTGATACAATTACTTTATTTTGCTTTGGATTACTGACCTTCTTTTTGGTACCTGGATTATTATTCGTATTTTTGAATGATTGCGAATTTCCGGTTCTATTGGATTTGTTAGCGTTTCGATTTACACTGGAACGATGATTTGTATTTGATGCAGTAGAAGTCTTTGTCCTTTGTCGATTATTTGTACTATTAGGAGTCTTGTTTTTATCAGCATAGGTTGGTGTACGGCTTCCCTGCGGATTTCCTTCGTAGTTTGGATTAGGTGAATAGATATTGTTATCTTGCTCGTTATTGTAGTTATTATAATTGTTATCTATGTTATTGTTACTATTATCATCGTCAACAAATTGACTCATCATTTTATTGAATTCACGCAAACGATCTTCATATTCTTTTTGATATTGTTCGGGACTTTGCGGATTATTCTGTTGCTTCTTATCCATTTAATCACCTTTTCATGTTTTTTATTAATTATAAACCATAATGTGACTATTGTCAATCACAACTCAAAAAACTCATTAAATTTTCACAATACTATTCTAATTGATTTTTTAGTCAAAATATGTTATACTTAGCAGTATAGTAAATATAAAAGGATGATTTTTAATGCTTAAAGGCGTTATTTTTGATATGGATGGACTAATGGTTGATACTGAAAGTCTTCTGCAAATATTTTGGACTAAAGCTGCCAATGAATTTGGTTTTCCAATGAAAAAAGAAGATGTTTTGGGAATGCGTTCGCTATCTCCAAAGTATGCAATTCCTTATTTGCATAAACTATTTAGTGACAGCTTTGATTATTATGCAATAAAAAAACGCAGAATTGAGCTTATGAATGATTACATAGAAAAGAACGGTTTAGTTAAAAAGAAAGGTCTTGATGAATTGCTTGACTTTTTGAAAGACTCAGGACTTAAAATAGCAGTGGCAACAGCTACAAATTATGAAAGAACAGAAATGTATCTTAAATCAATAAATATCTTTCACGTGTTCGATAAAATCATTTGCGGTGATATGATAAAAAACGGAAAGCCTGAACCTGATATTTATCTTGAAGCGTCTAAACAGCTTGATCTTCTTCCGGAGCAATGTATGGCTTTGGAAGATTCCCCTAACGGCATTATGTCTGCATACAGAGCCGGCTGTATGCCGGTAATGGTTCCCGACCTTTCACAGCCTGATGAGGACACACAAAAGCTGCTTTATGCACAATGTACTTCTCTGCTTGATGTTATAGATGTTATAAAAAAGACAATATAA
>JBJFBR010000119.1:0-2624 GCA_051888545.1 Oscillospiraceae bacterium | reverse complement strand
ATGCAGGAAAAGGAACGGTTAAATCCAACTTATGTGATATGATAGATGTTTTTACGAAACATGGTTATGATGTAATGGCATATCCTACACAGGCAGTTATGGACGGATATGAAAAAGTTAAGGCTGATGCCAACGAATATGATATGGTTATTGCTTCTGGAGGGGACGGGACTTTAAGCGAGGTCGTAAACGGTTTAATGGAAACCGGGTTTGATAAATCTTTAGGATATATTCCGGCAGGTTCAACCAATGATTTTGCTTCAAGCCTTGAAATACCTAAAAATATGACTTCAGCAGCTGAAGAAGTTATGAACGGTGTTGATTTTCATATTGATATCGGTCAGTTTAACAGCGAATATTTTGTATATGTTGCAGCATTCGGAGCATTTACCGATGTTTCATATGAAACTCCGCAGAATATAAAAAACGTTCTTGGTCATGCGGCATATATAGTTGAAGGCATAAAAAGACTGCCCAAGATTACAAGTTATCATATGAAGGTTGAGCATGATGATGAGGTGTTGGAAGGAGATTTTATTCTCGGAATGGTAACGAACACCATGTCAGTAGGCGGAATGAGAAAGCTGATAACCAACGGTGTTTATTTTGATGACGGAATGTATGAGGTCACGCTGGTTAAAAAACCAAATAATCTTATAGATTTGCAAAAGACGATCAACGGTGCTTTGCTCAGCAATCTGGAAAAGGAGAACTGTTTTGTTACCTTTAAAACATCAAGAGTCAAATTCACTTCTGAGGAAGAAATTGCATGGACGCTGGACGGTGAAGCAGGCGGAATTCATAAAGAAGTTATGATTATAAATCATGAAAAAGCTTTAGGGTTAAGGCTTACTCCGGACGAGAAAACAGAAGAACAGAACTTAATTGAAAAGAATATTTCAGGGGGAAAACAGATATGATTTTTTATTTTACACAAAACAGAAATGTAAGTACGGCTTTGCTGTGGTTTATTATAGTGGCTGTTTCATTCTTGCTTCCGTTTCTTGTACTTAAAGTATTCAAAAGTTGGCTGCCGAAGGACCAGGGCAGACAGTATGCAGTGAACGGTGAGCTTTCTGAAGGAAAGCCTCGTGGAGCAGGCTTGCTTTTCATTACAAGCTTTGTTGTTTGCTGTACATTCTTTGTGCCCATGGGATTGCAGGATGTTATCAACATTGTACTGCTTTATGCGGCAATGCTTATGGGCTTTTTTGATGATTCTGCTGAGAAACCCTGGGGCGAATTGAAAAAGGGTCTTATTGATGCAGTTATATCTATTGGCGTAGCAGTAAATTTTGTAGTACATAATACAACGGATATTTTCTTTTTCGGACATCTTATTCATATACCTGCAGTACTTTATGTTATTCTTGGTGCTATACTGGTGTGGGCATCAATTAATGTTACAAACTGTTCAGATGGTGTTGACGGGCTTTGCGGTTCCCTTTCAATCTCAACCTTGCTTTTGTTCGGACTTACTCTTATAAACACAAATATGTTTGTACCTGATGTCATTATGGTTATGACATTGCTTGCATATCTTTGGTTCAATGCGTCACCAAGCAGAATTCTTATGGGCGATGCAGGCTCAAGAGCTATTGGCGTATTTATAGCTATGCTTGCAATGTACAGCAATCATCCGCTTCTGTTTATACCATTTGCTATAGTTCTTATTCTTGACGGCGGACTGGGACTGGTAAAGCTTACCGTAAGACGCGTTACAAAGAAAATGAACTTTATGGAAAAAATAAGAACACCTCTTCACGACCATGCAAGAAAGAAGAGCGGTTGGTCTGATACACAGGTTGTTACAAGATTTGTTATTATACAGACTGCGATTGGCTTGGCAGTATATCTGCTGGCTTCGATTTAAAAGAATTATTAAGGGAGACACATTTTGAAGAAAAAAATCGGATATGCCATTGATGTACTGCTTATTCTGGTTGTATCCATTGCAACACTTTGGCTGTTATTCAGGGATAATGGAATAGAAACATTTATAAGTGATGTAAAAAGTGCTGAACCTGGATGGCTGGTTATCGGATTTATACTGGTACTGGTGTTTATATGCAGTGAATCAGTTATAATTAAATATATGCTGAAAATGTTTGATGTGAAAATTCCTTTATTAAGATGTATAAAATACTCTTTTATCGGATTTTTTGTAAGCTATATTACGCCTTCATCATCCGGCGGTCAGCCTGCGCAGATTTACTACATGAAAAAAGACGGTGTCAGCGTTGGACATTCAACATTGATTATGGTTGTAATTGCCTTTACATATAAGCTGGTGCTTGTACTTCTGGGAGCATTTTTCCTGCTTTTCAGATTTAATCACTTAATAGACCATGTGGGCGGTTTAATATGGCTTGTAATTCTGGGATTTATTCTTAACCTCGCATTTATTGCACTTCTGGGACTTCTTGTCGTTAAGCCTCATTGGACAGAAAAGTTTTTGCTTAGTGTTGTGCATTTCCTTTTCCGCATAAAGATTTTCCGAAATGAAGAGAAGTGGCGTGGCAAAGTTATAAATATATGCAAGAATTATAAAGAAAGCGCAGAGTATATAAAAAGCAATCCGGGAAAAGTCGGTATTATAATGCTTATTACAGCTGTACAGAGAA
>JBJFBR010000118.1:0-2688 GCA_051888545.1 Oscillospiraceae bacterium | reverse complement strand
GTTCACGGAACGATTCAGACGCCTGTTTTTATGAACGTTGGTACTGCTGCGGCAATAAAAGGCGGCGTTTCCTCAATAGATCTGGCAAATGACCTGAAAACACAAATCGAGCTTTGCAACACCTATCATCTTCACGTTCGTCCCGGAGACGACGTTATATACAAAATGGGCGGTCTGCACAAGTTTATGCATTGGGAGAAACCTATTCTCACCGACAGCGGCGGATTTCAGGTATTTTCCCTGGCCAAGCTGCGTAAAATTAAAGAAGAGGGGGTTTACTTCAACTCTCACGTTGACGGCAGAAAGATTTTTATGGGACCTGAAGAAAGTATGCAGATACAGTCCCACCTTGCGTCAACCATAGCTATGGCTTTTGACGAATGCGTTGAAAACCCTGCGGAATACTCCTATTCAAAAGCTTCCTGCGAAAGAACAACACGCTGGCTTGAAAGATGCGTCAAGGAACAGCAGCGCCTTAACTCGCTTGATGAAACAATAAACAAAGACCAGATGCTTTTCGGCATAAATCAGGGCTGTACCTATGACGACCTGAGGATTGAACATATGAAACAGATCCGTGAGTTTGATTACTGCAGCGGTTTTGCAATCGGCGGACTTGCAGTGGGCGAGCCTACCGAAGTTATGTATCACGTTATTGAACAGGTAGAGCCTTTTATGCCAAAGGATAAACCAAGATACCTTATGGGTGTGGGAACTCCGTCAAACATTATCGAGGCGGTTTATCGCGGAATTGATTTCTTTGACTGCGTAATGCCCAGCAGAAACGCAAGACACGCAACTATTTTCACATGGAACGGAATTATGCACGCAAAAAATCAGCGTTTTGAGCTTGATGAACGCCCTCTTGACCCTGAATGTGACTGCCCTGTATGCCGAAACTTTTCACGGGCATACATCCGACATCTTTTCAAGGCTGACGAACAGCTCGCAGGAAGACTGGCAGTTATGCACAATCTATATTTCTACAATACTTTAATGGAAAAAATCCGTGACGCTCTGGACAACGGAACCTTTGAACAGTTCAGAAACAAATATTCCCCGCTGCTCGCCTCAAAACTTGACGACTGAGAAAGGACATAAAAATTATGGGATTAATTGACCTTTTGCTCCTTGCTATTGGCTTATCAATGGACGCTTTTGCCGTTTCGGTCACCAACGGTCTTTGCGTAAAAAATATCAAATGGAAAGGTGCTCTCGCCTGCGGACTGTGCTTTGGATTATATCAGGGCGCAATGCCTACCATTGGTTTTGCATTGGGCAAAGCCTTTGAAAGTGTAATCACCAGCGTTGACCATTACATTGCTCTTATACTTCTGGGAATTATCGGCGGAAAGATGATTTATGACGGTATAAAAGCAAAAGATGAAACAGAAAATGCAAATACAAAGCTGACTTTTGGCATACTTATGTTACAAGGTATTGCCACAAGCATTGACGCATTGGCTGTAGGTGTAAGCTTTGCAGCTCTTTCGGTAAATATTGTCAGTGCAGCGGCTTTCATATGCTGTGTAACTTTCATTTTCAGTTTTGCAGGAGTTTATATCGGTCGGAAATTCGGCACAATTCTCAACAACAAAGCTGAAATCGTCGGCGGAATAATTCTTGTGGGAATCGGTGTAAAAATATTTATAGAGCATATGTTTTTCAGCTAGAAAGAGTGATTTTAATGTACAGACTTATAATTTTTGACCTTGACGGAACGCTTATAAATTCGGTTTATGACCTTGCAGACGCCACAAACAATGCTCTTGAGGAGCTGGGATATCCCACTCACCCACTGGATAAATACTATCATTTTGTAGGAAACGGAGCGTTAAAGCTATGCGAAAGAGCATTGCCCCCCGACCGCAGAAGTGACGAAGAAATACAAAAGCTCAGCGAAATGTTCAACGAGAAATATCACGAAAACTGCGTGAACAAAACCAGACCATATGAGGGCATTTGTGAACTTCTGGACAAGCTTAAAGAAAAAGGCACTCATCTTGCTGTAGCCTCAAATAAGCCTGACCAATTTGCAAAATACATAGTTGAAAGCATTTTCGGCAAAAATACATTTGACTGCATTATCGGCAAGCGTGAAGGCTGTCCCACAAAGCCGAATCCCCAAATCGTCTATGACCTTCTGGAACAGATGAACACAGACAAAAGCGAGGCTGTATTTGCCGGCGATTCAGACGTTGACGTGCTGACCGCTCACAATGCAGATATAAAGTGCATTGGCTGTGTATGGGGTTTCAGAGGTGAGGAAGAGCTTAAAGCAGCCGGTGCAGACTTTCTGGCATACAAACCTTCAGATTTTCTGGAAATTATATAGATTGGCAGTGATTTTATGCTTTTACATCAATACCCAAAGCTTGAAAGCTATCAGGAACGTCAGCAGAAAGCGTTAAATGACCTTGTGCAGAACAAAAAAATCAAAAAAAATATGTACCGGAACCTGTTGCTGGCGGCAGTAATCGGAGCAATCGGTTTTCTTGTTCCTGTACTGATTGTGCGTGTGGTTTTATGGATTATTGCTGCGTCAAATGCTGTCATGGCGGTATTGCTTTACAAATATTCAATGCTTTCCTTTGACTCAAAAATATACACAAAAATCTATGATGACCATTTGGAACACTGTCAGGGATATACACTTTCATCAAATCACGATTACATCAAGCTATACTA
>JBJFBR010000117.1:0-2689 GCA_051888545.1 Oscillospiraceae bacterium | reverse complement strand
GTTCGAATCCCTTACAGCGCACCAAGCACCGTAATTCTCTTTGAGTTATGGTGCTGTTTTTTTAAAATATATTTATATAATATTGGTGAGGTGAGTCAGCAATGAAAATATACACTATAATTGGCGGAGTTAATGGTGTTGGCAAAAGCAGTCTTTCAGGAGTATTGTCTGCTGAAAACAGTGATTTGGGAATAATTATAGATACTGACAAAATTACAGAAGAAATCGGCGGAGATAAAATAAAAGGCGGTAAACTTGCTGTCAAACGAATTGCTGACTGTTTAGAAAAAGGCGTGAACTTTACACAGGAAACTACTCTTTCGGGTGTGCGTACAATAAATACTATACAAAAGGCTCGTGAACTGGATTATTTTATACGCTTGTATTATGTTGGAGTGAATTCCTGTGAAGAAAGCATAGCCCGAATTAAAAACAGAGTAAAAAAAGGCGGTCATAATATACCCGAAGAAGATGTTAAACGCCGATATAAAAAGCGTTATGAAGACCTGATGCTCGTATTGCCATATTGCAATGAGGTCCATTTTTTTGATAATGAAAACGGTTTTGTAGAGAAGGGTGAATATAAAAACGGTGAATTGGTTCTGAAATCAGGTCGACTACCAAAATGGCTTGATGAATTAAAAAAATGTCTGGACAAAGATTAAAATTTTATTTCTACAGGCATGCCTGCCTCAATACTGTCAGGAGTTACAACGCTGTCCAGGGCAATTATTTTAACCCCGGCTGATTCAGCTTCCTTTAAGGCATTTCCGAAGTCCTGGTGAGTTGCATAGTTGGGGGTAAAATATTTTACATTGCTCATTTGAATAAGAAAAATAATATAGGCTTCAAAGCCGTTTGATTTGCAGTCAATAAGCTCTTTAATATGCTTTAATCCACGAAGAGTCGGTGCGTCAGGAAACTTGCATATGCCGTTTTCTTCTAAGGTACAGCCTTTCACTTCAGCATATGCTTTTCGATTTCCGTCAGCTGACTCCATATAAAAATCAAAGCGTGAGTTTTTATATACGCTTTCAGGCTTTACAACAGCGTTTCTGCCAAGTAAATTGCCGTCTTTCAGCCATTGTTCAATGACCTTGTTAGGAACTTGACTGTCCATATTTATAAGTCTGCTGCCCTTTTCCACAGCGATAAGGTCATAGGCAGTTTTTCGGTTTGGATTGTCTGATTTTTCAAGATAAACCACGGCGTCAGGAGTAAGCAGCTCCCTGCACCTGCCTGTGTTCTTTACATGACAGACCTGGAGTTTACCGTCAATTTCAACATTGGCAATAAAGCGATTCGGTCGTGATTTAAAAAATCCTTGATGTATATTTTTATATTTAATAGCCATATTTTCTCCGTAAAGTAAAAGCCACTTTTGATTTGGTATCAGAAGTGGCTTTATTATTTTGTTATCTTGCTGAGTTATAGTACATTACAACCGGTGTTCCCATGGGGACGTTGTCATAAACAAATTTAGCGTCCTCCAAAGTCATATTTATACAGCCGTGAGAACCGTTGTATTTGTATATGTCACCGCCAAAGTAACCGTTTCTCCATGTGGAGTCATGGAGACCTATTCCAACGATTGCAACTCGTGTCCAATAGTTTGCCGTGCCTTCCCATGTGTCTCCGTCACTGTTTGAGCCCTTCATTTTATAGTTGGTTTGTTTATCCCAGACTTTGTAAACCCCAGGCAGAGTCGTTCTTGCTTCTGAAGTTGTCTGTCCGGAAACTATATCGCATTCACGGATAAGCTTACCGTTATTATAGTACCACAAATGCTGAGCAGTCAGATCTATTTCGATATATGTTTTGCCGATGTCGTCATTTGCCGTTCTGGCAGATTTAACTCCTGTGAAAACATAGTTACCGTCGGCATAGTATACAGGGTCAACGCTTGAAACGTCTTTGCCTTTTTTAATAAGGTCACAGAGGCGGTCACAGGTCTTTTCCTGATCTATCCACCAGCCGTATTTAGCGTCACTGCTTGTAGGAATTATAATGTCACCCTGCAAAGTTGCGTGGAACTTTCTTTCGGTATTGTATGTATCATACTTTTCTGCCAGCTCTTCAACATATTTCATAACCTTGTCACGATTTGCAGTAAGATTACCCTTGCTGTCTACTTCAATCATATCTGTAATTTTGGTTCCGTCAAGGGTTTCTTTTGTGTAGTCAAAGTTTATGTTGATTTTCTGTTTTGCAGCAGCTTCAAATTTTGTCAGGGTATCTTTAAGGTCATCAGACTTGATTGTTGGATCAATGTAACATCCCGAATCAGCAGCCTTGATATTGAGGTTATCCTTTGAAACCTGCTCAAGAACATATTTTATAAGGACGTCACGTTTCATATTGTCGCCGTAAACTTCCGGCTGAATTTTAAAAGTACCGTCAGTTTTAACTATTTTTGCATTGGCATTTTTTGTTTTTCCCCAGTCAGCCTTGTTGAGGAGATCTGTAAGCTTTTTTTCATCATACTTTGATTTTGGGGTGAACTTTTCTGTATTTTCATTGAAAAAGCTTTTGAACCATTGATTGTGGTCAACACGGGCATATACAGATGAAAGCTCATCGTAGGTATTCATTTTGTAGTCAAAGTCTGACGTTGGAATTGTAACCAGAGTATTGTCACGCTTTTCAATGTTTAAGTGGGTGGCTTTTGAATTATCATCAAAAAGCAGTT
>JBJFBR010000116.1:0-2696 GCA_051888545.1 Oscillospiraceae bacterium | reverse complement strand
ACGCAAGGCTATTTTTTTAATTTGACTCTAAGAAGGCGACAAGCGCCGCCCGCGCTAGGGCATAATACAAGTATTAAACAGTGAAACGATGTGAAAAAATGGAAAATGTATCAATAAGCATAACAGAGCTTTCAGCGCTTGATTCCGAGAGCTTTGCTGTAATAGATATCCGTAACGAGTTGGATTTTGAATACGGTCATATAAACGGAGCTGTGAATATTCCTCTTTCGGAAATCGAGGAGGATTATTCTGTGCTGCCAAAGGACAAAAAGCTTATCATATGCTGCAAAAGCGGACTTGTCAGCGATACTCTTGCGGAAAAGCTGAGAGAAAGCGGCTATGAGGCTTTGAATCTGGCAGAGGGATATTATGGCTGGCTGAGAATGAAAATGCAGGAGGATAATGCAGAGGTTCAGAACAAGGCTGAACAGGCAGAACAAAGCCTGCATACGGAATTTGAGCATACAATCTGGGAAAAATTCCTTGAGGCAGTGGATAAATATCAGCTGGTGAAAGACGGAGACCATATAGCCGTATGTATTTCAGGGGGCAAAGACTCAATGCTTATGGCAAAGCTTTTCGGCGAGCTGAAAAAGCTGAACAAATATGATTTTGAGGTCACATATCTTGTTATGGACCCCGGCTACAGTCCGCAGAACCGTGAGGTAATTGAAAGCAATGCACAGCGTCTGAACATTCCCATAAAAGTGTTTGAAAGCCAGATTTTCCAGTCGGTTTATAATGTGGATAAAAACCCATGCTATTTGTGTGCAAGAATGAGAAGGGGATATCTATACAAAAACGCACGTCTTGCAGGGTGCAATAAAATTGCATTGGGACATCATTATGATGATGTGATTGAAACGGTGCTTATGAGCATACTTTACAGCGGACAGGTCAGAACTATGATGCCAAAGCTTTACAGCGAAAACTACAAGGGTATGGAGCTTATCCGACCTTTATATCTTGTGCGTGAGGATGAGATAAAGCGTTGGCGGGACCTGAATGATCTGCATTTTATAGCCTGTGCCTGCCGTTTTACCGATACCTGTACTACCTGCAATCCCACAGGAACAGGTTCAAAGCGGGTTGAAGTGAAAAATCTCATCCGAGAGCTTAAAGAAACCAATCCGCAGGTGGAGGAAAATATTTTTCACTGTATGGAAAATGTGGATCTGGACAGCGTTGTTGCATACAATGATTCGGAGAATGTTTACCGGTTTGATGACAACTACAATTAATAATTAAAACCGGCGTACAGCTTTGCACTGATATTGTCAAGGTGTTGACACGAAAGAAAAATTTTGTTAATATATATTTATAATCTCAGTATATGCTGTGGGTATAATACTCACAGCTTAAATTTTTATATTTCAAAGGACGGTTAAAATGCGTTTTATTGATTTTCACACTCATATTTACCCTGAAAGCATAGCCGAAAAGGCAACGGAAAATGTCAGCACTTTCTATGGCCTGCATGCTGATGCAGTGGGAACAGACCACAGACTTCTGGAGGAACAGAAAAAGGCAGATATCACAAATTTCGTTATACTTCCTGTGGCAACAAAGCCTGAGCAGGTTCATCATATTAATGAATTTGTGGTAAAAGAGGTTGCTGAACATTCGGAATTCTATGGTTTTGCAACGCTGTTTGCAGGTATGGAAAACCCAATGGAGGAGCTTGAATATATAGAGAAAAAGGGCTTGAAAGGCATAAAGCTCCACCCTGATTGTCAGCAGTTTCCAATGGACGATGAAAGATTGTTCCCCGTTTATGACAGAATACAGGGTAAGCTCCCTGTGCTTTTTCATTGCGGTGACAGACGGCTTGACTATTCAAATCCTAAGAGGCTGAAAAGAGTTCTGGATATGTTCCCGAGGCTGCAGGTAATTGCCGCACATCTTGGCGGCTGGTCTCAGTTTGATGAGGCATTGTCGGTTCTGAAAAATGAGGACTGCTATCTGGATATTTCCAGCTGTATGGGATATATGAGCGATGAGAAATTCTTGTATTATGTCAAAAGCTACGGTGCAGACCGATTGCTTTTCGGCAGCGATTTTCCGCTGCAATGTCCGTCAAAAGAGGCAGAGCATTTTATGAAGCTGGATTTGACAGATGAGGAAAAGGAGAAAATCGCATATAAAAATGCTTTGAAAATACTCTCCTGACAGAATTGTATAAATGCGTAATTTGTAATAATATCGGGCTGTCGGTGGGATTGCATACGGGCTGTCGATTGCAGACGTGCTGTCGTGGGATTGCAGACGGGCTGTCGGGGACGCCAGCCCCTACCCTAGCGCGGGCGGCGCTTGTCGCCGTTTTTATTGATAGAAAAAACAACTGTTACAGTGCGACGGCGGAAGCAAAGAAAAGAATTATAAAATTTCTTAATACTCGGTCTATGTTACCGCCGTCAAACAAAACTATTTTTTTCAGATGAACTGTAAAAAGGCGAATTGCCCCGTGCGGTCTAGCACCGGGCGGTGCTTGTCGCCGTTTTTATTGATAGAAAAAACAACGGGTACAGTGCGACGACAGAAACAAAGAAAAGAATTATAAAATTTTTTAATACCCGGTCTATGTTACCGCCGTTAAACAAAACTATTTTTTTCAGATGAACTGTAAAAAGGTGTATTAGCACGTCCGGCAGGACGGTTTACAAGACTTGACAAAGCGTGTATAATAGTACTAATGA
>JBJFBR010000115.1:0-2699 GCA_051888545.1 Oscillospiraceae bacterium | reverse complement strand
ATAATATGGAAAATTCTTTTGTTAGATTTCACTACTAAAGTCTATGCACAGATGTTACAATTTAGTACCTATGCCAAAAAGAGCTGATATTCGAGCTTATTTAACAAAAAAACATATCTGCAAGCTTGACAAATCCTGAAGCTTATGTTACAATATTGTAGTGAATTGTTACAGCTTTGTAACATAAGACAGAACATTAATTACAGACTGAATATTTCGATTTTATATTTGGAAGGAGTGAAAGCTTGATATATGTTTCATATATCAAAAGCTGATTAAAATGAGTAATACAACCAGTACTAAAAACCCTGCCGTCCGATTTATTGCCGTATTGTTGGCATTAATAACAGTATTCTTATTCGCTGTACCTGAGATTGACGCTTCAGCGGCAAGCAGCAAAGTTACAGTTGCCGCACCGAGAGTGTACAACGAGGCTAAGTATGACAGTTCATCTACACATCCATATAATAAGCAGATGTCTGCACTGACAGTGAAGTGGAGTAAGGTCTCCGGGGCAGACGGCTACAGAATATATATTAAAGGCGGAAAATACAAGTCATGGACTCGCCTTAAGATTTTCTCATCAAGAGCAAATTCTTATACTATTACAGGTCTTAACAGAGCTACTGCTTATCAGATTTGTGTAAGAGCTACAAAGGGTAATACCATCAGCCCTCTTTCAAACATACAGACTTTCAGAACTTCCAGAATAAATTATGATTATGATGGCTGGAAAGCAATCTGCCGTATAGTTTATCACGAAGTGGGAAGAGCTAACGGCAACATCTGGGATAAAGCTCTTGTATATGTTTCAGATGCGGTTGTGAATCGTTTTTATCAGGCAAAGATTGTTAAAAATCCGGTCTGGGCTAATCAGTACAGAAGATTCAGCAACATACAGGGAATGATTTATAACAGCGGTGAGTTTATGTCATCCGCAGGACTTTCAAGAGACGGTGCTGATTACTGCAACGTACCTACCAAGGTTAAAAGCGCAGCATACGGAGCACTTTACGGTGTAAAAAATTATAAGAACATAGCTAACAGAGGGGATGTATTTTTCTGGTGCAATACCGGTTACAAACCTTCAGGCAAAAATGTAGCATATACAATGCCGATTCCTTGGGGCGGATATTTCAGTGTCTGGACCAGTTATTGGGGTTAAATAGTAAGAGCCTTGACGAATTTGTCAAGGCTCTTTTTTGTAAGTATCGGATATAAAAAAATGCCCTCTTATCAAGGGCATTTTTTCATTAGGTGAGACTGTCTTTTGTCATCTTTTTGAATGTATCAGACTCTGTAACTTTCATTTTTTCAGTTGTGGTATTATATATCTCCTGGAATCTTGGGTTGTCATAGTCACTTACAAGTGTGCTGTAGTTCTCATCAACATAATCCATATCTACAGGCAGACGCTTGATTATAAACCAACCGTAGCTGGTATTTTCAACCAGATCGCTGATTTCGTTTTCTTTAAGCTTGAATGCTGCATCTTTAAATTCCTGAACGAACTGAGTATCCTGATTAATGTAGTAACCTTCCGGCTGAGATTCCATACCGGGATCCCATCCGTATTTTTTAATAAGCTCTTCAAAATCTTCTCCGCTTTTAGCTTTTTTAAGCACTTCTTCAGCAACTTTCTTAGCCTTTTCCTTTGCTTCCTTCTGTTTGTCTTCAGAAAGGGCATTGTAAGCTTCCTTTTTGGCGTCACTCTTTTCGCTGAGTGTACCGTTGTTATAAGCGTCCAGAGCAGATTCATCAGTAATTTCTACCTGAGATTCATAAGGAATGAGAATATGAATAACTCTGCTGTATTTGCTGGTGTCTTTTACAATTTTTTTGAAATCTTCTTTTGATGTTGCATAAACACCGTTTTCACCGAAAAGCTTATCATAATACTGTGAATGTTCCAGCATCATTTTGAAGAATTTTTCAGTCATATAATTGTTTTTAAGACCTTGTTTATATTCTTCTTCAGAACCGAATTGCGATTTTGTGTCTTTGTAGTTCTCTTCAATAGCTTTTTTGTCGTCATCAGTAAGTGTAATCTTCTTTTCGGCAGCAAGTTTTGGAGCTACAAATTCATTCTTTATTGTAGTAATAACCTGGTCAATAAACATTTTGTAAGTGTCATCGGTTTCTTTAACCTGGTCAACAGTCATTCCATATTGAGTATAAGTATTAAGTGTGTAGTAATAAAAATATCTGAATGTGTCGAAATCAATGTCATAATCATCAATGGTCAGCATTACAAGGTTTTCTGTGTCAACCTTTTTACCGTCAATGGTAAGAGAAGGCTCAGGAGCATCTGCCTGAGAAGAACTGTCAGATTTGCTGCCGTCAGCTGTTGATGACGCAGATGTTTTTGAACTGCTGTCAATCTTTGCTTTTTTGCTTCCGCATGAAGCAAGGCAGCAGGCTGATAAAGTCAGGGCAATAACTGCAGCCATTATTTTTTTAATCATACTAATTTTCCTTTCATAAATAGAGATAATAACATTATAAAACTATATTGTGATAAATTTATGATATTTTTATAAATTTTTAATATTCAATATTTCCCTTTGCTTGACAGCTTTGGGGTGAAATAGTATAATTTAGGTACATAAAAGTATATTAAATAGTATTATAATACAAATCTTACAAAAGTCTTACGGTGAAAAGTCAATTGACAAAGCAGAGAAAAAGCGAACGAAAAA
>JBJFBR010000114.1:0-2731 GCA_051888545.1 Oscillospiraceae bacterium | reverse complement strand
GTTTTTTTCACTGCAAAAATGAACAAAAACCACACAAGCGCAGAAATCACCAACAAAACAAGCCACAACACATGCCCTGCAAAAAAGCTATAAATATTCTTAAAAGTAGGAATATCCCAAAATACACAAAACGCTACTGCAACAGAAGCTATTGCCGATACCAGAACAGCTGAGGATGCCGCATCTTTTGCAAGCTTACCCAATGATGTGATTTTATCAGAACTTAAATCCACTGCTGATTCAACTGCTGTATTCAAAAACTCCATAGCAATAACCAATGCCAGAGTCAGAAACACTACTGCTTTTTCGGCAGCTGACAAATCATAAAACTGCATAAAAATCACCACATAAAAAGCTGCACAAAAATGTACCCGCATATTACGTTCTGTTTTTAATGCAAGAAATATACCACGAAAAGCATATTTAAAGCTTTTTAAGAACCTGAGAAAATTTTTACTTATGTTCATGCTCGTCTATAACAAAGGTTTCATCACGGGATATTCCGAGGCTTGTAAGAATACTTTCTTCCTTTTCCCTCATAATTCTTTCCTGAAGCTTACTTTCTTCATGGTCATAGCCCAGAAGATGAAGCATTGAATGAACTGTTAAAAATCCGATTTCACGTTCAAGTGAATGGCCGTAAATATGAGCCTGTTTTTCTGCTGTAGGAATTGAAATTACTATATCCCCAAGCAAAGCTGCTCCTGTTTCATTATTAATATCATAAACGCCGTTTTCTCCTAAAGGGAATGACAAAACATCAGTTGGCCGGTCGATATTACGATGAGTTTTATTCAATTCATGAATTTCTTCATCATCTACAAAAGTCACGCTTACTTCAAAATCCTGCTGAAAGCCTTCAGAAACAGCAACAGCATGACAGCATTTTCTAACCAACAGACGGATACCCACCGGAATTTTCACCTTGTTCTGTTTATTTGTGATTAAAACTTTTGCTTTTCCCATTTTTAAACGCCTTCCTTATTCTTATTATAATATTTTTCATAAGCACGTACAATATCCTGCACAAGTCTATGTCTTACAACATCTTTATTATTAAATCGGATTATTGCAATATCATTAACATCTTTTAGTATTTTAGTTGCCTCAATCAGTCCTGATTTACGGGAATCCGGCAGGTCAATTTGTGTTACATCTCCCGTTATAACTATTTTTGAATT
The DNA here is from genome assembly GCA_051888545.1 of Oscillospiraceae bacterium. Taxonomy (GTDB): domain Bacteria; phylum Bacillota; class Clostridia; order Oscillospirales; family Ruminococcaceae; genus FB2012. The sequence goes on along the minus strand of JBJFBR010000114.1, from coordinate 1,550 downwards.
AAAGCCCAGACGTGTCAGGAACATTTTCATTTGTTCTGAGGTAGTATTCTGTGCCTCATCAAGAATTATAAAGGAATCATCCAAGGTTCTGCCGCGCATATATGCCAGAGGTGCAACCTCTATAGCTCCCTTTTCCTGCTGTCTTGCAAATGTTTCAGGTCCAAGCATATCAAACAATGCATCATACAGAGGCCTCAGATAGGGATCAACCTTATCCTGCAAATCTCCCGGCAGAAAGCCCAGCTTTTCACCTGCTTCAACAGCCGGACGGGTAAGAATGATTTTATTGACATCGTGTGCCTTAAAAGCCTTGACTGCCATTGCCACAGAAAGATAAGTTTTGCCCGTTCCCGCCGGTCCGACGCCGAGAACAATGGTATTATTGCGGATAGCGTCAACATATTTTTTCTGTCCCAATGTTTTAGGCTTGACCACTCGTCCGCTCATGGTGACACAGATAGCGTCATCACTCATATTCTTTATTTGCTCCTGATGGCCTTCCTTTACAACTTCAAAAACATATCTTATAGTCTGATCATTAATCTGTTCGCCTTTATCAGCCAAATCAAGCAGAGTTTCAATAGCTTTTGACGCATAAAAGACATCTTCATCCTTGCCGAAAATCTTAATATCTCCGCCTCTGTTCAAAATACTTACATTATATTCTTTTTGAATCAGATTCAAGTTTTCATCATAATTTCCGAACAAATTAAGCACAACTTCAAAACGATCTACGTTTAATGTTTTTTCTGCCATAAAATGTAACATCCTATCCCATATTAATAAAGTAATTATATCATAATTCCTTTTAAATTTCAATCGGTTTTATAAAATTTTCACAATAGTTTTTTACTTTTTTATGAAAAATTCTGATTGACAAGCTATATTCCCATATAATTTATAATATGCTGTCAAAGAAACTCCCTCTTTTGTTTTTGTTATTTTCACAGTTTTTGACTTGATTTCATAATCATTGAAAAAATTTTTTTCATATTTAGAAAGCTGTTCTCTTGCTTTTTTCTCCGCCTCAGATTCGTTATAAAGACATTTTTCGTGGGAATATTTATTGAGCTTTACTGTTTTAATTCCAAAGGGGAATTTCATGCTCCCGATATGTGCCTGAGAATATGTACTTTTCGCAATATAATTTCCTTCAGGACATGACAGGAACAATGGCACATTAACATCGAAAAGCTGAAAATAGTGCCTTTTAATTGTCTTATCTGAAACTACTTTTTCAGTATCACTATAGCTTTGACTGACAGTTACCTTTTTCTCAAATGTCCCATATATATTTCCTTCTGAGTGAACATATTTTATATTATCAGACTTCTGCTCTTCTTCGTCCTCGGAATATATTTCATCAGTTCCCAAATCTATTGTTCCGCTGACTATAACATCCCCTTTTGCAACGCCGCTGCCCACAGTTTTAATCAGTTCACCCTGAAAAACTTCTGCTTTATCAATAACACCGTCACATACTGCAACCAGATTACTGGGAAGTCTGAAAAACCGGGATTCAGGCTTTGGAATATTCTCCACAACATCAA
>JBJFBR010000113.1:0-2752 GCA_051888545.1 Oscillospiraceae bacterium | reverse complement strand
ATGTCCATTGTAATATGGATTTTGCAGTCATTTACACCGACATTCCACTTTACCACAGACAGCAGTGCCAGCATTTTCGGATATCTGGGCGGAATTATTGCTCCAATCCTTATCCCATTGGGTTTCGGCACATGGAAAGCAGGAGTTTCACTCCTTTCAGGATTAGTCGCAAAGGAAGCAGTTGTCAGCACTATGCTGGTACTTTACTCTGCACCTAATACAACAGCTTTGTCAGGTGTTCTCGGAGGTGTATTCACTCCCCTTTCCGCATTTTCATTTATGGTATTCTGCTTATTATACACTCCTTGTATCTCAGCATTCGTAACCATAAAAAGAGAAATGGGCAGCTTGAAATGGGCTCTCGCCAGTGCATTTATGCAGTGCGGAATTGCCTATATTATGTCGCTGCTGGTATATCAAATCGGTTCACTGTTTATCTGATTAACGGAGGTATCCAATGAAATACATTATCATTGCTTTTTGCCTGCTTTTAATAGCACTCGCAATCGTAATGCTTATACTATTCATAAAGAAAAGCTCTAAAGGCTGCTGCTGCGGAAACTGCCAGAATTGTTCAATAAACAAAATATCAAATTGCTGCAATAAAAACAACAAAACCAAACAATAAACAAAACAGGTGATTTTATGATTATAGATTTTCATTCACACATTCTACCCGGCATTGATGACGGAGCAAGAAATATTGAAGAATCAGTAGCACTTCTCGACCATATGGCTGAAAGCGGAACTGAAACCGTTATTGCAACACCTCATTTTTACTTCGAAGATCAAAGCGTGGAAGACTTCATTGAAAACAGAAATGCCGCATATGAAAAGCTTAAACCATATCTTAAACCTGAACATCCTGAAATTATCCTGGGCGCTGAAGTTTTATACAATCCTCTGCTTTCAGGCAATGATATATTATACAAGCTGAAAATCCAGAACACAGACTACCTTTTGCTTGAAATGCCTTACACTGAACTTACTGCCGATATAATCCAGAGCATAGACAACATTGTAAATTTTATGGATTTGAGACTGGTTATCGCACATATAGAAAGATACCTTAACTATACATCTTTCAAAAGCTTATGCAGTCTTATGGACTTGGATGTTTCAGGTCAGATTAATGTAAGGTCTCTTATTGCCCGTTCAACAAAAAAGAGTTGCTTTAAGCTTATTAAACGCAATTATGTTCACGTACTTGGTTCAGATTTGCATCGTACCTCTGATCCGGTCCCGATGATAAGCGATGCTTTTGCAATAATTGACAAAAAATTCGGCAAAGGATATACCGAAAGCCTTATGGACAACGCTGAATGTATTATAAACAATGAAGATTTCTGAAATCTTTGGAAATTATAAAAAAAGTCTTGACATATAATGTTGAGTATTGTATAATTGATTTTGAAATTAATACCTTATCAAGAGTGGTGGAGGAACAGGTCCTATGAAGCCCGGCAACCTGACTTTATGTTAAAGGTGCCAAATCCTGCGGTATTTTCCGAGAGATGAGGATTTTTATAAAAACTCAGACGTTTCGGATTGAAACGTCTTTTTTTATTTTCTCGTCCCTTAATTTATTTTTGAAAGGAACGATTATAATGTCAAAAAAACTTTTTACTTCTGAATCAGTTACAGAGGGACATCCTGACAAAATCTGCGACCAGATTTCCGATGCAATTCTTGACGCTTTGCTTGAACAGGATCCAATGTCAAGAGTAGCCTGCGAAACAGTTACAACTACAGGCTTTATTATGTGTATGGGAGAAATATCAACAAAGGCTAATATTGATATTCCTCAGATTGCAAGAGATACGGTTATTGAGATTGGCTACGACCGGGCTAAATACGGCTTTGACGGTCACACCTGCTCAGTTATGACATCTATGGACAAGCAGTCCCCTGACATTGCAATGGGTGTTGACAATGCTCTTGAAGGCAGAGATGTGAATGCTTTCGACATCGGTGCCGGTGATCAGGGAATTATGTTCGGTTATGCCTGCGATGAAACTCCTGAGCTTATGCCTATGCCAATTTCCCTCGCACACAAGCTTGCTCTTAAGCTTACACAAGTAAGAAAAGACGGTACTCTTCCATATCTTCGTCCTGACGGAAAAACTCAGGTTACAATAGAATATGATGACGGAAAGCCAACAAGAGTTGATACTGTGGTTGTATCATCACAGCATGACAGCGCAGTTACTCTTGAGCAAATCAGAAAAGACATTATTGAAAAAGTCGTAAAAACAGTTATTCCTGAAAATCTGCTTGATGAAAACACAAAATATTTCATCAATCCAACAGGAAGATTTGTTATTGGCGGACCTCAGGGTGACAGTGGACTTACAGGAAGAAAAATTATTGTTGATACCTACGGCGGATATGCCCGTCACGGCGGCGGAGCTTTTTCAGGTAAGGACCCGACCAAAGTCGACCGTTCAGCAACCTATGCAGCAAGATATGTTGCAAAAAATATTGTTGCCGCAGGACTTGCAAAGAAATGTGAGGTTGAGCTTGCGTATGCTATTGGTGTTGCAAATCCTGTTTCAGTATTGGTTGACACCTTCGGAACAGGAAAATATTCTGATGACAAGCTTGCAGACGCTGTTATAAAGGTATTTGACCTTCGACCTGCTGCTATTATCGACTATCTGGACCTCAGAAAGCCGCAATACAAAAAGCTTGCAGCATATGGTCACATGGGACGTGAAGACCTGGGCGTTGCTTGGGAAAAGACTGACAGAAC
>JBJFBR010000112.1:0-2766 GCA_051888545.1 Oscillospiraceae bacterium | reverse complement strand
CTCGATCTTTTTCAATACCTTCGGCTATAAGCTTATCATGTTCTCGATCTTTTTCAATACCTTCGGCTATAAGCTTATCATGTTCTAAATCTTTTTCTGCTTGTTCTGATATTATTTTATCCTGTTCTCGATCTTTTTCGATGCCTTCGGCTATAAGCTTATCATGTTCTAAATCTTTTTCCGCTTGTTCTGATATTATTTTATCCTGTTCTCGATCTTTTTCAATGCCTTCGGCTATAAGCTTATCATGTTTGTCAATTTGCTTTTCTACTTTACTAATAAGCACTCCTTGCTGAACTGTTTTTTGAGCTTGTGCGGCAAAATTTTCATCGTGATCACGCAGAATAATTGACATCTTTTCTTGCTTTTCCATTATATCTTCCTGTGCTTTCAGCTGACTAATAACAGAAATAATTTCTCGTCTTGCTAACTCAGAAAGCTCATCCTCTGATGCACCTTTCAATCTTAACTGAAGTTCTCTCACAACTGTTCTATTTGCAACAATATTGCTTACACCTAATGCAAAAAGATATTTTGTAATTTCACATAATTGCTTTTGATATTCAAACGAAAGTTTTTGAGCCTCTACAGTTTGGACTTGCGATTCTGCTAATGCCACAGATGCATTTTGTAAAGATTCAATTGCTTTTTTTTTATGACCAAAACCAGCCGAATGTTTATAAGCTATGTCAGCTGATTCTTTAGCATTTTGCGCTTTTTTCAATGATTGTTGAACTTTTTTATCAAGATTTTGAATGCTTCCCCACTGATTTGTAATAATGTTGGGTAATTCTGCTAAATCAACATTTAATGCCTGTATTTCATCTTTCATATTTATCTTCCTTTTTTTAATATTTTAAAATATTGCAAATATTATCGATAAGCCCCGGATTATGATCTTCTATATTAGGAACATATTCGCTAATTTTATTCAAATTTTCGTCAATTTCTATTATAGAATCCGTGAATATTTCAATAGATTTTTTCATTTGATTATATGCTTCTTCTATACTCTTTCCTGTGTCTTCAGCGGCTATCCACATATCAGCTGTATGATAATATACTTTTGCTTTTAAAAGAGCAATTTGTTCAATATAAACCTGCATTCGTTCATTTCTGAGCTTATTGCGTTTTACTCCCATTGTTACATCTGAGCCGATAGCAATAGCAAATCTTCCGATTCCAACAAAATTAATTTTAAGGATAAAATTTTTTGCGAATGCAACTGCATTTCCACCTGATTTTATAGCTGATCTTATAGCTGCATCTGCCATATCAAAAGTCATGAATGTTCCAGTTGAAATTGTGAGCATACGTACTATAGTACGGTTCTTTATTGGTAGAGTTGCTTTCCAATCAATTCTTGCCATTTTATCAATCGTATTGCAATTTTTGCTTTTGATTTCGCTAGCAAGTCTCCTTATAAAGTAAAAGGCACGCACTATGCATTCATTTACTATTACAGGAACTGCCTGCCTTTTTAATTCATTTGCTACGCCTATCTCAGTCCTTAGATCAAATTTTACAGATTTTATTATCTTTCCGTTTTCGTCTTTTTTTGCCAGTAATGTACCATTAAACAACTTAGATATCCAAACTGAAAATTTCTTGTAGCCATTTTTATCAAGTTTACGAAATATCGGTAACGATGATATTTCTTTTAAAAATGATACCAAAGGACCTGGCAAACCAGTTCCAAGATTGCCTTTACTTATAGAACTGGATGATCCCGCCATATCACTTACCATATGAAAAAACCAATTTATAACTCCAAATGTGATTTTTTCAGGCAGGTTTTTGCCAATTAGAGTCATATCGGATACTGATACTTTTACTATCTTGAAATTTCCAGTTACATCGGTACCATAAATCTTATACGTAAATTGAGTCAGTAATGAGAAAAACAAGCCAACTATAGTAGGGTGATGTGAAAAATCTCTCAAATGATGTTGTAAGCCACCTCCAAAATCATTTGTTGATTTATCTGCCACAATCTCATATTTTTCTTCTAAAAACTTCACAGCACCAGAAAGATCGTTACCTTGATAGCCCTGCTTTTGAGCAATTTTAATCACAAAATTGTTAACCTTATTCTCACCAAATTCATTTGCTCTGTCTATTGAGAATTCTCCAACCCAAACAGAATCAATTATGCCTGCTAAAATACCACTAGCAACAGCAACCATATAATCAAATCCGTCTGCATGATTAGTGAGTTTATCTATTTCAGAATTTAATTCGCTAATTTTTTGATTAGTAAAATCAATTTTTTTATCAATATTGTTTAATGCCTGTTTTATTTGTTCCTTTCTTTCATCAGTAAAACTTGATTCATCAATTGTTGGAATAACTTCAAATTCTACTTGAAAATCATCTTGCTGAAATTTCATTACTTCGCTCATAATTTATATTACCTCACTAATCATTAATTAATTCCCTAATCATTATTTCAATCTGTTATTCGCTTTAAAGTACTGATAAATTGAATATACAATAAATCCAACTGCACAAATAATAAATATATATGGCAAAAATTCAATTAACACTATAATTATTCCTAAAGCTACCACACCGTATATTATATATTTCAATGCATTTGCTTTAAAGCAAGAAAGCCAAATTAAGAACCTTTCTTTTAAATACATAAAAAGTATACAAGCAATAATAACTAATAAAATAAAAATAACTATACCCAACTATTATACATCTCCCTCATCTTTTCAATTTCGGCTTTCATATCTTCCACCAATGGCTGAGGCTCCAGTA
>JBJFBR010000111.1:0-2772 GCA_051888545.1 Oscillospiraceae bacterium | reverse complement strand
GCAATCATAACTGCTCCTTCAACCATAATTTTTACTTTTGAATTTTTCATAATCTAATCTCCATGCCTTAATAACTGACAGCATGATATGATTTTCGGCACGGATACAATTCCTCTTTTCAAATAATTTTCATACTGTCAACTGCTCTGACGCTCAAAAACCCTATAAAAACAAAAAAGCCGCAGACATTTAAACCTGCAGCGAACTAATACTCTATATTCTCCTACGTCGGCATTATCCGAATCAGGTTTTAGGTCGAAACTTAATTGTTTCCTCTCAGCCGTTCAGCTCCCCACTTTTATATACAATTTTCTTGCATCTACAACAGTATATCACGCTTTTCTTCAAAAGTCAATAATCACAAGAATTTTTGTCCGACCCGGATAAAAAATAAATTCAATAAGGGGACAAGCCCCTTATTGAATTTTATTAATCCATTCTCTTGAAATCAGCAGCACCATGCTTGCAGAGAGGACAGATAAAGTCAGGCGGAAGCTCGCCTTCATAAATATATCCGCAGATAGTACAGATATATCTTACCTTGCCGTCATTTTCAGCCTTTGGCTTTGGCTTTACATTCTTATGATAGTAAGCATATGTCATTGAAGGCTTATCTGACAAAGCTTTTGCCTCTTCCACATCGGCAATAAACATAATATGCGTACCCAAATCAATTTCCTTTACAACCTTGCCCGACAAATATGCATTGGTATGCTCAGGAACATACGGTATGCCGTTTTCTGCCCGTATAGTGGTAAATCTGTAAAGCTTATCTTCCCATCTGCCGCTGGAAAATCCAAAATGCTCAAACAAAGAAAAATCTGCCGACTCATCAATATACGAAACATTGAATTTTCCGATTTGCCTGATCATATAGCAGGTATAATTTGATTTGTTCACAGTAATTGCTACTCTGTTCGGTGATGATGTCACCTGCGTCAGAGTATTGATTATACAGCCGTTGGAAAAGTTTCCGTTTGTGGCTGTAAGCACATACAAGCCGTACGAAATTGAATTCATTGCCTTCTGATCCATAAAAAACACCGCCTAGTTCATATTTAAAAATATCAGAGGATTAAGATAAGTGCCCTGATAACGGATTTCAAAATGAAGGTGAAAGCCTGTTGAATATCCCGTTGAGCCGACAGTACCTATCTTTTCTCCTTTTTTAACTGTATCTCCCACGCTGACATTAAGTGATGTCAGGTGTCCATAAACGCTTGAAAAACCGTTTCCGTAATCAATAACAATATGATTGCCATAGCCATAGCCGCAGCCGCAGGATTTTTCCTTGCCGTAGTTATGAGTACAGGAATCATATGTTCTCACTACAACTCCGCTTTCCGCTGCCACAACATCAGTTCCCTTACCTGCGGAAATATCTATGCCGTTATGCTGTGTGCCCCAGCGTGGTCCTACTCCCGAAGTAACATCATAGCTGCTGGGCACAGGCCATTGAAAGTCGAGTTTCGTGTCATCAAATTCCTTTTCAGCAAGCTCCTGAGCCTCTTCCGTTGAAAGCTTTGCACCGTTCACATCATAGGATGATAGCTCTGAAACAAGCTCCTGTTCAAACTGCTCCCGCTGTGCCTGAAGTTCATCATTCTGTGCTTTAAGCTCCTTTGCCTTTTGCTCTTTTTCCTTTTTCAGTTCTTCAGAGCTGTTATAAAGCTTATCAAGCTTGGCTCGCTGTTCTTCAAGCTCCTTGGTGTTATGTTCATATTTTGACTTCTGAGCATTCAGCTCGGTGAGTGTTTTGTCATATTCAGACTTTGTCTGAGCAATTTTATCAATGATATCGTTGTCATGCTTTGCAACTCTTTTGATAAGCTCCATTCGCATAAGCATATCATAGAAATCCTTGGAATCTGCCAGCATCTGAAAATAGTTTTCATTTCCGCCCATAAGATACATTATTCTTATCCGCTTGGCAAGAATTTTTTTCTGCCGCTCAATTTCTTTTTCTTTTTGGGCGACAAGACGCTTTTTTTCAGCAATTTCCGATTCAACAGGAGTAAGCTCTGCATTTATAAGTTCAATTTTTTCGTTTATCGTATCAATTTTCTGCTGTGTTAGCTTCAGCTTTTCATTTTCATCTTTTGCATCTTTTTCAGCCTTTTGAATTTCCTCGTCAAGCTTTTTCTGCTTTTCGGTAATGCTGTCAATTTTCTCTTTATATTCCGTAATATCCGTTTGTGCAAAGCTGTTTATTGACGAACGGGACACATTTGATGTAAGCATTCCCGTACACAGACATAATGCCGAGAAAAATGCAATTAAACGCTTTAGCTTTCCTTTCTTCATTCTATATCACCGAGAGTTATACATAATTTTGCGGATTCTGAGCAACTCCGTTAAGTCTTACTTCAAAATGCAGGTGCGGACCTGTAGAAAATCCTGTTGAGCCTACTGTACCCAGAACCTGTCCCTGACTTACATACTGTCCCACGCTTACATTAATATGTTCTGAATGTCCGTAAAGCGTCCAGTAGCCGTTGCCATGGTCAATAATGCAGTAGTTTCCGTATCCTCCGCCGCAGCCGCAGCTTGAGTTTTTGCCATAGTCATGAGAACAGGTATTGCTTGCCACAATAACCGTTCCCGCAGCCGCTGCACAGATATTTGCACCTCTGATTCCATTGGAGGATATATCAATTCCTGCATGATATGCACCCCAACGCCAGCCTACACCATATGTAATATTATAAAATCCCGGTACAGGCCATATAAACTGTGCACCGGTATTATTATTTGCCGGCGGCTGTGTATTGT
>JBJFBR010000110.1:0-2807 GCA_051888545.1 Oscillospiraceae bacterium | reverse complement strand
TTCAGAAAAGATATTTCATGACCGCCCAAAGGACGAGGTCCACGCAGCCAGTTTAACATTTCAGTGCCTGTTTGCTTATCGGCAGCATATGCACAAAGTGCACATACAGTAAGGGCAGCTGTTTTGAATGGTGTATCCAAGCTTGCCTCAGGCAGTGTCTGCATTTGTGCCAGACTTTCGGGTAATTGAGAAAATGTAAAAATCTCACGATTACTTTCGGCAGATGGCTTTTCCATATCCACCGATGTACTTTTCAGTTTATCAAAAATACTCATATTTAACTTCCCTTCCGGTTTAGTTTAAATAATTTTTATTAGAATCCGCCGCCGCCATGTGTCGTACCCGAGGAAGATTCATGTGTGCTTGAGCCTCCGCTGTCGGAATCATCGCTCGTTGATCTTTCTGTTCGTTCAACACGAGAATACATAAAAGTGTCACTCTTATTGGTTAAATGCAGACTGCCTTTTCTCATATAATCAGATGCATCAGGCTGGAATTGTACACTTTTGAGTTTTCCTTTCATAATTTTAGTGCATATCGAGGCAAGTATAAATCCGATAATCAGTGAACCAAAAATTCCGCCCTGGACAGGAAACGCTTCCTTTGGCAGATTTCCAACATCATAAGGATCACCATTTTTAGCTTGTACAATAAAGTCATCGCTCCAGGTTATAAACCGGTCAAAAGCATCATTATAATTACTATCTAAAAGATATGGTGTAATCTTCTTACCTATAAATTGAATACCTGCATCTGTAAAGGACGTTATTCCAAATCCGCAAGTTGAAATCCAGCTGTGTTCCGTTGAATATGAACCGTCAGAATTAACGTTTACAAGTAGCAGAAGACCATCACAATCTTCACCGTAACCATATCCGTTATAATCATAAAAATCGTCAGCATATTCCTCTCGAGTCTTTCCGTCAAGAGAAGTAACAGTTACTATAATTACATCCATATTCTGCTTTTCACTTATATTGTCAAGTTTTGAAAGCAAGTCGGATTCTTCAGAATCACTTAAAACATCTGCCATATCCACCATTCTTGTACGTTGGTCAAGAATTAATGTATTATTATTGCCGATGCTCATTCCCTCAGGAATATTTTCGATGCTTTCTGCTGTACTTGTCTCATTATTTCCGGATGAACTTGTTTTACTTTCATCTGAAATGCTTGTTTCTGACTTCTTCTGAATCAGCTTTTCAGTCGCTGTAATATAGGCTGCAGCACCGTCATAATAGTATTTTTCTTTGTCGTAACTTTTTCTTATAGTTTCCTCATCTGTTTCAGTAATTAAATCCTTTGCCGTTCCCCACTTGTATATGTCCCAGTAATCCTGGTTTTCAATCATCAATATCTGACCTTTGGATTCAGCAGGTGAAACCTTTTCAGCCCACTTATCCATATCATCATCTTTGGTATATATAAGAAGTATATTAACACCTATTTTTTCTGATGCCTTCTTAGCCTGTTTATTCAGAGCAGAAGCTTCATCTTTGCTCAAATATCCTGCATCATCAATTATGTACAAATTATCCGTATCCGCCGCAAATGCAGGTGTAACTAATGAGATACAAAAAATAAGTATAAATATAAAAGCTGATATATTTTTTCTCATTATTTACGCCTCCTTATATAATCCAGATAAGCCATGATAATCCAAAAAAGGCCGCACCGAAAATCAATGTAAGTATGAGACGCCATTTCCACAACACCATTTTATCAAAGGGAAGATCTCCTACCAGTTTTCCTGTCTGACCATTCATGGCAAAGGTATACTGCTTACCTTTCCATACTGTATTCAGGACCCATACAGGGTACAGTGCATACTTTGCTATTCCATTTTTCAAGTGAATATTTGAATTGCTTGTATTAACAGACGTATATCCATTAACAGTGGATTTAAAAGCATCTTCCGTGCTGGTCTTTATTCTCTCATTAGCTCGTTGAATGCTTTGCTCGGCATTAACATTATACTTATCCGCCAAATATCCTGCAAGATATGCCGTTTGAAAATCCACCGCCTCGGAAAAATCATAAGGCTCTATTGACTCCATAAGCTCATCCGGAATTTTTGTTGAACCGTCCACAGGAACACGCTCAAAGCCAACTGAGCCCTGTCGATTAACTGAATAATAACATGTTTCCGTATAATAATAATCATTGTCGCTCCATGTTCTTTCACGTGTGGCTTCATAACATATTTTTGCATTGACATCTGCATCAAAAAGCCAAAAAGGAACGTATATGCCCTTGATTTCTTCAATATGATTCTGCTTTTTAAAAACTTTAGGCAAAAGCCTTTTTCCTTTATAATGATTATTCAGAGCCTCTATTGCTGCTTTTTTATCCAATTTAAAAGGAATTACATAATCAGGTTTCAAATCACCTGAGAACTGTCCCATCATTACAACGGGATTACCGCAGAATGGGCAGGAAGTGGCAGCAGTATTTTCATCTCCGACAATTTCGCCGCCACAGGACCTGCACACATATGTTTTTAATCCGTTGGTTTCTCCGTCCTGCCACTCTGTTCCGGCAGCAGTTTCCCATTTCATATCGTCCTGCTGCTCATTTTCCAACGCACTATCATTATCTGACAATTCGGACACATCAAATTCAGCATCACAGTAAGGACATTTCATTTTCTGTACCTTACTGTTAAATTCAATGGCACCGCCGCAGCTGGGGCATTTATATTCTTGTAATACAGACATATGTATCATCTCCTTCTCTTAATCTGATAACCAGGCATGATAAAAGAATAAAAATACGCTGTTCTTTACTGCCAATCCCGCATATCATCT
>JBJFBR010000109.1:0-2822 GCA_051888545.1 Oscillospiraceae bacterium | reverse complement strand
ATACCTATAACAGCTGCTTTGGATGCAACATAAGCAGCACCGCCGCAGCCTCTTACACCTGCAACACTTGCTACATTTACAAAAGATGCACCGCTTTTCATTTTCTGTGCTGCAGCACGCATACAACGCATAGTACCTTTTTCATTTGTTTCAACAATACGGTCAAGATCTTCATCGCTGTAACGGTCGATCGGCTTTAATCCTTCTTCAAGAATACCTGCATTATTTACCAGAATATCAATTTTGCCGAATTTTTCTTCTGCAGCAGCCATAAGTTTTTCAGGATCACCGGGCTTTGAAATATCAGTAGGCACAGCCAGTACGGTTCCGCCGGCATCTGTAATTTCTTTTGCAACGCTTTCAAGAGCTGCTGCTCTTCTTGCTGTAATTACAACAGCTGCTCCTTCTTTTGCAAACAGCTTTGCAGTAGCTGCTCCCACACCTGAATTTCCACCTGTTATTACTGCAACTTTTCCTTGTAAACGATTCATAATAAATACTCCTTTTAAAAATCCATATTTTAGTGCGGCTTTAAGCTATGCACTAGACCTATATCAATATTATACAATATCATTTATCTCTTGTCAATCATTTTTATTATATATGCTTATGGCTTTTTACTTGCATCTTATACTTATTGCAGGCAAAAACCAAAAAATATATTATAAACAAAAGCCTAACATATTCTACGCACTTTTACGAATATATAATAATTTCAGTAAAATTTGACCTATTTTATTTACTAAAAGTAAAAAATATATTTATAATTTGCTAAGAAATTGTATTTTTCTTGACTTTTAGAACTATTTATGATAAAATAGATAAAGATAAATAAAATCATTTTGAGTAAAGGGGCTCAGCAAAGGCTGAGTCTCTTTTACGTTTTCGGAAAAGTAGGAATTATCCGATTTTTCCGAAAGAGGGGGTTAATTTTAATGTGTCAGACAACTGAGATTTTATCTCTATCCACATTTGCATCATTTAAAAATATTCTATCAGAAGTAGACAGCTTCGTATGGGGACCGGCAATGCTTATACTTCTTGTCGGAACAGGAATTTTCCTGACTTTCAAGCTTCATTGTATGCCATGGAGAAATCTTTTTCCTTCTTTAAAACGTCTCTTCAGCAAGGAAGCGAGAAAATCAGATAACGGAAGCGGTGATATTTCGCCATTCTCAGCATTAATGACTGCTCTAGCTGCAACTATCGGAACAGGTAATATTGTCGGAGTTGCAACTGCTATGGCAACTGGCGGTGCCGGTGCGCTTGTATGGATGTGGATTGCCGCTATTTTCGGAATCACATCTAAGTTTGCAGAGTGTGCTATTGCAATTAAATACCGTGAGGTAAACGAAAACGGTGAAATGTCAGGCGGACCTATGTATGCCATGAAAAAAGGAATCAAATGCAAACCGCTTGGTTCTGTATTAGCTATGTTGTTTGCCATATTTGCAGTTATTGCAAGCTTCGGAATCGGTAACTTGACCCAGGCTAATTCAATTTCAGATGCTTTGAACACCACCTTTTCCGTTCCAACTTGGGTTACAGGTCTTGTTATTACTGTTTTTGCATTATTAATAATTCTCGGGGGGATAAAGAGAATATCAAAGATTTCCAGCGTTCTTGTTCCCGGAATGGCAGCCCTCTACATAGTTGGCGGACTTGTTGTTATTGTTTTGAATTATAAAAATCTGGGCGAAGGCATTGCAATGATTTTTAAAATGGCATTCAGTTTTAAAGCTGTAGGCGGAGGAATTTGCGGAACTATTACAGCTAACATTATGAATGCTATGCGTTTCGGTGTTGCAAGAGGAGTTTTCTCTAATGAAGCCGGAATGGGTTCTGCAGCTATTACTGCAGCAGCAGCTACTACAGACAACCATGTTCGTCAGGGTTACATTAATATGTGCGGAACTTTTATTGATACGATAATTGTCTGCACAATTACAGGATTTGTTATCGCTTCTTCCGGTGTACTCGGAAGCACCAATCAGGTTTCTGCCGGCAGTTATGTACAGAACGGCAATTCAGTTATAATTACTGTAACGAATTCAGACAATAAGGAATCCGAAACTACATACACTGTTGATGATAAAGGCAATCAGCTTATTTTAAGCAACGATAAAGAAAAGATTACACTTACTGCCATTAAACAAACTGATGATGTACAGGTTGAGGAAACTTCTTATTCAACAGACTCACTCACGGGAACAATGTGGAAAGCTGACAACGGTGCAAAATATATTTTCGGTAATGACGGCAATTATTCATACGAGGAAGTTATAACAGGTTCTGCACTCACTATTGCAGCATTCCAGACAGTACTTGGTAAATTCGGTGGAATACTTGTTTCGGTTGGACTTGTGCTGTTTGCATTTTCAACGATTTTGGGCTGGGAATATCACGGCGAAAAAGCTTTGGAATACATTATAAGAAACAAAAAGGTTATAATTGCATACCGTGTTATTTTCTCACTGATTTCCTATGTCGGAGCAACCACAGCTCTTGAAATAGTATGGAACTTTGCCGATATAGCTAATGCCCTTATGGCTATACCAAACCTCATACTTCTCCTGCTATTAAGCGGTGAGCTTAAAAAGGATGTTATGGATTTCAGAGAAATTCAGAAACGTGAAAAAGCTGCACAAGCAAAATAAACTTATAAAATATATATTTGATATAATTAAAGATCATAAGCACGTTGATTAATTCAGCGTGCTTTTTCTTTTGCAAATGTTTTAGCGATAGCTGTCTCCATAGTTGGTGGATTCATAGTACATTTTCCTTTCAAAGTTAATAAAATCGGTGAACATATTGGAAAT
>JBJFBR010000108.1:0-2829 GCA_051888545.1 Oscillospiraceae bacterium | reverse complement strand
TTTCCGTATTTCATAATCTCACCTAATCCATTATATGTACTTATCGGTATTAACCAAAATAAATCTCAAGTCCATAAACCTTTAACTGTTTTAAAAAATTGGATTATTAAAACTATTAACAATTTTATTATAACATAGCTAATAAAGCCAAAGAATTATATCTTACAATATTATGATACCATATATCGTGTAATCTGTCAATATTTTCGTTAGTTCTTTTGTATTTTTATATAATTTATATAAAGCATAAATTCTTTTAAGCGGAAGATAAAGTTGCACTTTGTAAACAGGTTTTATTAGTATAGACATGCAAAATCATCAATTTCTTTACCTGAATTAATTGATGTTCACAAAATTAAATAAATAAATTCTATTTATCTTTAATTGCATTATTATTAAAAGTATGATATTATATTTACAGATATGGGAGGTAATCTTATGGAAAATTTCAATTATTCAATTCCAACTGTTATTCATTTCGGAAAGGGGCAAATAAGCCATTTGTCTGAGCTGAAGAAAAGCGGTGATAAAGTTTTGCTTGTTTATGGCGGTGGTAGCATTAAGCGCACCGGAATATATGACGAAGCTATGAAAATTTTATCTGATGCGGAGATTTCCGTTATTGAGCTGGCCGGAGTTCAGCCTAATCCACGTATAGAATCGGTTCGTAAGGGTGTAAAGCTTTGCAGGGAAAACGATATTGATATGGTTCTTGCAATCGGCGGAGGCTCAACAATCGATTGCGCAAAAGTAATTGCCGCCGGTGCCTGCTATGACGGCGACGCCTGGGATCTGGTACTAGACGGAAGCAAAATCAAAGCGGCTCTTCCCGTCTATACTGTTCTGACCCTTTCTGCCACCGGTTCAGAAATGGACGAATTTGCAGTAATCAGTGACTTATCAAAAAATGAAAAATGGGGCACAGGGAGCGATTTGGTCAAACCGGTTATGTCTGTTCTTGATCCGACCTATACATTTTCAGTTTCAGCAAAACAGACAGCAGCAGGCACTGCAGATATGATGAGCCATACATTTGAGAACTATTTTACCAATGTAAAAGGCGCTGACCTACAGGGGCATATGTGCGAAGCTGTGCTTAAAACCTGTATAAAAAATGCTCCGATTGCCCTAGCAGAGCCTGACAACTATGACGCTCGTGCTAACTTAATGTGGGCAGGAAGTCTTGCAATCAACGGATTGCTCAGCTACGGTTCGGAAGTTGGCTGGTGCGTTCATCCTATGGAACACGAGTTATCGGCATTCTATGATATAACTCACGGCGAAGGACTTGCAATTATTACACCTGTTTGGATGAGATTTGTACTTGAAAAAGATCCGTCAAAAGCAAAACAGATAGCAGATTACGGACGCAATGTATGGGATTTAAGAGGAAGTGATGATGAAGCCGCAAAAGCTGCCATTGACAAAACAGCAGAGTTTTTCTTTAGAACAATGAAAATGCCCGCAAATCTTCGTGCAGTGGGAATTACAGAAAAAACTCACTTTAACGAAATGGCCGAAAAAGCAGCTGCAGGATGTGACGGCAGCTTTGTTCCGCTCACAAAAGAAGACATTATTTCAATTTATGAACAGGCTTTTTAAAGTAAGCACAATGTTATAACAATCCTAAAGCATAGTAAATTATTTTGAAAAGTATTAGTCTTACAATACATAATAAACCCGACAGACTTCAGAGTCTGTCGGGTTTTTGCTGCGTCAAAACATTATGACCGGTTAAAGAAATTATTATTTCTTGAGAAATTGTTATTTCTTTGCTACCTTCATATCAGCGATATAAAGAGTACCAGCTGCAACTGAACCATTTGTCTTGGTTGTTGTATAACCATTCTTATCACCGTTGATGTAAAGGATCATATCATAGACATTTGTCTTTCCTGTTTCATAGAAGTAATACTTCCACTGTCCGTTTGTTGCAGGAAGCTGTACAAGATCGTCAAGTCCTGCACTTGATGACTGGAGACAAAGTGCAACCTGTCCGTTGAAGCCGGATGGTGTAAGATACCAGAATCCGATACCGTTATAGTTGCTTGTTCCCTTGTTACTGTATGTGCTTTCAAGAGAAACCTTTCTGCCTGCATATCCGCCGTAATAATCATTTGTTTCAATGTTATACTCAAGCTTCAATGTCTTATGTGAATTGTAGAGATAATCGCTTGAACCTGATGTTATGTTCAGGTATGAACCGCCGTTTGCATTTGTCCAACTGTCAATGCTGTTTGATTCACCCTTGATGAACATATCTGTATCTACTGTGCTTGCAGTCTTTGTAAACTTAGGATACAAGGTTACATTGCTTGTAAGTGAAACTGTATAAATCGAATTAGTTGAAACAGGTGAACCGCTGAATGAGCTGTTTGTGTACCAACCTTCAAACTTATATCCGCTTGCTGCCTGGATTCCTACTGAAACTGTTGTATATTCTTGATATGTGCTGTAAACACTTGAAGAGGTTTCTGTCTTTACATCACCGCTTACTGAACCAAATCCATCAGTCTTAACTACAGTAATAGTATATTCAGGGATTTTTTCGAAGTTTGCATAAACTGTAGTATCTGCATTCAAGGTAACGGAGTATACGTTATCTGAATCGATAATTGTACCGCCCTTTGTTGTTGACCAGCCTTTAAATCTGTATCCGTCATTTACATATGCAAATGATTGAACAAAAGTACCTTTCTTGTATGTTCCTGTCTGATCACCTGCAAGGTATCCGCCTTCATCACAGCTTACTGTATACTTATAGCTGTCAGACGCTGTCTTTACAAATTTAGGATAAAGTGTGGTATCACTATTGATATCAAAAGTATA
>JBJFBR010000107.1:0-2840 GCA_051888545.1 Oscillospiraceae bacterium | reverse complement strand
CTGATGATATTATTGAACTTGTTTTTTTATTGCTGTCATCCAGTTTAATAGTTGAAATTACTGCAATAGCTGCAGCAAATAATATGATCAAAGCCAATATAATCTTAATAAGAATTTTTTTAATTAGTTTACGATTCCTATCCTGTTTTTCATTAGTCATAATTCAATATCTCCAAAAGTTTCTGCAAGTTTCGACAACTAACAATTAAAAAATAATCTGCTGATTGCCAACAGATTATTTTATATCATCTATATTTTCTTAATTTTAGTAAAGTTTGCCATTATCTTTTTAGTACCTTTGTTATCAAAAGCAATTTCCAGCAAAGTATCATCTGCCATTTTTGTAGCAGAAAGAATAGTGCCTTCTCCAAAGATATTGTGCTTTGCCCTGTCACCAACATGAAATTCTTGATGTTCTACATGTTGCTGACTGCTTTTTTTCTTGGCAATCTGGGATTGTAGATTCATACTGTGCACCTCGCCGAATCCCTTAGAATCTTTATAAAGAATTCCTGAAGCTCCTTCTTCTTCCTGCTTTTCTATGTTATCTTTTGGTAGTTCTTTTATAAATCTGGAAACTCTGTTAGCTGTTGTTCTACCGAACAGCATACGTTCAGCTGCATATGATAAATACAGCTTTTTCTTTGCACGGGTAATAGCAACATAAGCAAGACGACGCTCTTCTTCAATGTCATCTTCCGATTCAGTACTTTTTGCTGACGGAAAAAGATTCTCTTCCATTCCAACCACGAACACATTCGGAAATTCCAGGCCCTTTGCTGAGTGTACTGTCATCATCGGTACATAGTCTCTGTCTTCGTTGAAGCTGTCCAAATCAGTATAAAGTGAAATTTCCTCTAAAAATCCGGTTAGTGAAGGCTCTTCCGAATTTTCTTCATAATTAATCATAGTTGACTTGAGTTCGTTAATATTTTCAAGACGATTAGCACCTTCCTCGCCCTGGCTTTTGAGATATTCTCCATATCCGCTTTTTTCAAGTACTAAATCAAGTAAGTCCTCAAGTGACTCTTGTTCCGCTGATTCACTAAGTTCGTTAAACATTTCAGCAAGTGACATAAGCTGTTTTGAACGCTTTGCTATAGGAACAAGCTCAGCAGATCTTTCCATAATGCTGATAGGATCTTCTCCTAAATCAGATGTTATTTGTTCCAATGTATTTATTGTAGCATCACCAATTCCACGTTTAGGTTCATTGATAATTCTGCTGAGTCTAAGCCAGTCGGAATGATTGTTAATGACAGACAGATATGCTAAAATGTCTTTGATTTCCTTGCGTTCATAGAACTTTAAACCGCCAAAAATACGATAAGGTATAGCTTTCCTGATAAAAGCCTGCTCAATAGGGTTAGATTGAGCATTCATACGGTATAATACTGCGTGTGAACCGAATTTCTCGCCTTTCTGAACATTTTCAAAAATAGTGTCTGCAACAAAATTAGCTTCTGTTTTTTCATTGGAGCATTTATATACAGTTACTTTTTCACCGTCACCTGAATCTGTCCAAAGAGTTTTCCCTTTTCTGCTGTTATTATTTTTTATAAGCTCATTTGCACAGGTAAGTATGTTCTGGGTTGAACGGTAATTTTGTTCAAGGCGGATTACATCTGTATCAGGATTGCAGTTAAAAGTCTTCTCAAAAGACAGAATATTCTCAATAGTAGCTCCTCTGAATTTATAAATGCTCTGGTCATCATCACCAACAACACACAAATTCTTATATTTATCTGAAAGCATTGCAATAAGTTTAAATTGTACAATGTTTGTATCCTGATACTCATCTACAAGTATAAACTTATATAAATTCTGATAATGATCAAGAACATCGGGGTTTTCCTGAAACAGCTTTACAGTATGACAAAGTATATCATCAAAATCCATAGCATTTGCAGCCTTAAGACTTTGCTGATAATTTGAATAAATCTTTGCAATCTGCATTGATTTGTAATCACCCTGAGCGTCAGCATAATATTCTTCAGGAGTAATCATCTGTTCCTTTTGTTTTGAAATTTCTGATAAAATCATTCTTGGGGGAAACATTCTGTCTGATATCTCAAGATTTTGCAAGATAGATTTAATTAATCTTTTTGAATCATCAGTATCATATATATTAAAAGATGATGTAAAACCAATTTTGTCAGCTTCTCTTCTTAAAATTCTGACGCATAGTGAATGAAAAGTTGCCGCAGTTATACCGCTGCCGTTTTCACCAAGCATATCTGCAATTCTTTCTTTAAGCTCATTAGCGGCTTTATTGGTAAATGTAATGGCAAGAATGCTCCAGGGTTTAACACAGTTATATGCAACAATATCTGCAAGTTTAGATGCATCGGTAGTTTTTCCCTCAGCATAGTCCTGCAGGAACTGAAGTTCATCATCGCTGCATTTGCCATATCCTGTTGGATTGTTATAAGCATCCCCAAAATAAATCATATTTGCAATTCTGTTTATAAGGACAGTAGTTTTTCCACTTCCCGCCCCGGCTAATATAAGCAGCGGTCCTTTAATTTTAAAAATTGCCTTGCGCTGCATATCATTCATATTTTCAAAATATTTTTCCAATGCTTTATTTTTTAGTGTGTTATATTGATTACTCATAATTGACCTCGCTTTAATCAAACATTACTGCTTTTAATTATAACACATTTTTCGTGAATTGCATAGACTTATTTTTTAATTTTTAGTTAATAGCATATATTTGCATTATGAATAGTTTTCCGGTTTTTATCCAATAATGTTTTCATAAATAGCAAACACCTGTTATATTAAGAAAGGAACGATATTATGAATGCATTGATTGTATGTAAACAGTTAAACGAAAA
>JBJFBR010000106.1:0-16171 GCA_051888545.1 Oscillospiraceae bacterium | reverse complement strand
GTTAATAAATTGAGCAGTTTATTAATTATGAGTGCGGTAATTATGCCTACCGCTGCTCCGGCAAGTATATCTGTAGGAAAGTGTACTCCGAAATATATTCTTGATAAAGCTATAAATCCTGCAACAATATATGCTGCAATACCTATTGGTTTGTTGAATTTGTATATTGTCGTTGCTGAAGCGAATGATGATGCTGAATGACTTGAAGGAAATGAATATCCTCCCGGATGAGGAATAACTGTGTCAATTAATAAAGGCTGTTGAATAAATGGTCTGCTGCGCTGAAAAATTGATTTTATGCCGACTTCATTTACAAGTGTTAATACTACAAGTGTGACAGCAAGATATGCTCCCATACGTCTTGTTTGAGGAATGAAGAGCAGAAACAGCGCCATTACAATCCAGATAAATCCCTTATCTCCTAAGAAAGTAAAAAAGTGCATTATTGAATTTAAAACATCATTGTGCAGTGACTGTAAAAATTCCAATATGGAAAAATCAATTTCCTGTATTATTTCCATCGGAGCTTTCTTCCTCCTTTATGGCATATTTGCTGTTAAGATGCAGAATCATATCCGTTATATGTATCGCAATCATTATAATAAGCAAAAGCATTGATACAAGTAAGCTTATGATTTCATATCCAAAAAAATCAAAAACAATTCCTATAAATAAAGGTATTGACCAGCACATAACTCTTATACCGGTAATCCTGCATATTTTTTGTATATCATATTTATCTTTATCATAATTGCCTGATATAAACAAAACTGCAAGCTGAACATTTTTTGCTTTATAAAAATACAGCCCTATAAAAAACAGTAATAGAGCAGCCGATGCCTGAGTTATTATAGCTGTTATGGTTATAGAATTCACGGTTGATCTCCTACTCTGAAATTTATTAAACACATTATATCACGCAAGTATTGTATTTTCAAGTAGTCTTTTAAAATTTTTGGTTGATATCTGTATATCATTTGTGGTATAATTATTAAAAAGAAAATAAAGGGGATTTTACAGTTGTTCAAACTTATAAGATATCTGAAAAACTATAAGCTGCAGTCAATAATTGCACCGCTGTTTAAAATGATTGAGGCTTTTTTTGAATTGGTTCTGCCATTGGTTGTAGCTAATATCATAGATGTGGGAATCAAGAACAACGATTCATCACATATTTTAAAAATGGGCGGAGTAATGGTGCTGTTTGGATTTCTCGGATTGCTTTGCTCTATTACCGCACAGTACTTTGCGGCAAAAGCGTCTTATGGGTTTGGAACAGAAATAAGACACGATATGTTCAGGCATATTAATTCCTTTACAAATGCTGAAATAGATAAGTTTGGCAGCTCAACACTTGTTACCAGAATTACCAGTGATGTAAACCAGGCACAGTCGGGGGTAAATATGATTCTGAGATTGTTCCTGCGTGCCCCTATTATAGTTGTTGGCGCTATATTTATGGCATTTTCAATTTCACATAAAATAACAGTAATTTTTGTTATAGCTGCACTGCTTCAGGGTATTATTATATATCTTATTATGAGCAGCAATGTCCCGAAATTCAAAAAAATTCAGCAAAAACAGGATAGAATCACATTAATGACAAGAGAAAATCTTGAAGGTGCGAGAGTTATACGCGCATTTTCAAGGCAGGCTGACGAGGACAGAGCGTTCAAAGATAATGCCGAAGAATTAAAAGACTTGCAGATTAAAGCAGGAAGAATACAGGCTTTGATGAATCCCGGTACAAATATAGTAGTATATGCTGCGATCATTGCAATAATGTGGTTTGGCGGAATAAGTGTTGATTTCGGGACTTTAACTCAAGGAGAGGTTGTTGCACTCCTCAGCTATATGAATCAGATTTTGCTTGCGTTTTTTGCGGTGGCGAATTTGATTGTATCTATTACAAAGGGACAGGCATCTGCCGAAAGAATCAATGAAGTTTTTGCTGTAAAGCCCTCCTTTTCAGATAATGATAACAGCGATGTAACTGCTCAGAGCGATTGTGTAATTGAATTTGATAATGTAACTTTTGCTTATAACAGTGTTGAGCATCCTGTGCTTTCTGATATAAGCTTCAAAGTAAAAAAAGGTGAAACTATCGGAATTATAGGCGGTACAGGTTCGGGAAAATCATCTTTGCTTAATCTTATACCAAGATTTTATCAGTGTCAGCAGGGAAGTATATATGTAGACGGGGAGAATGTTAACAGCTATCCTTTTGAACAGCTCAGACGTAAATTTGGTATTGTTCCGCAGAAAGCTGTGTTGTTCAAAGGTACTTTGCGTGAGAATATGCAGTGGAGAAAAAAAGATGCCACAGATGAGGAAATTATATCTGCATTGAAAATCGCACAGGCATGGGATTTTGTTGAAAAAAAAGGCAGCGGACTTGATCTGAAAATTTCACAGGGCGGACGAAATCTGTCAGGTGGTCAGCGTCAGAGACTTACAATAGCAAGAGCATTGGTGGGAAATCCTGAAATATTAATGCTTGATGATTCAGCGTCAGCACTTGATCTTGCAACAGAGTCACATCTCAGAAAAGCTCTTGCTGAAAATACCAGCGGAATGACTGTTCTTATTTCGTCTCAGCGTGTTTCATCCATAAGAAATGCGGATAAAATTATAATTCTGGATGAAGGAAAAATAGCAGGCATTGGTAAACATGATGAGCTTATAAAGACTTGTAAGGTATATAAAGAAATCTGCAATTCACAGATGTATAATGAAAGAGGTGATAATTGATGAAAAAAGCATATAAAGAAAAATCGGTTATCAGAACCCTGCTGCGTTATTTAAAACCATATCGTTGGCTGATGATCGTTTCTTTGTTTTTTGCTTTGGTTTCAGTTACCCTGTCTCTTTATGCACCTATTCTAATGGGTGAGGGAATTGATAAAATAATTGCAGAGCATAAAGTTGATTTTGTGGGTATGGTGCCAATTCTTATCAAGCTGGCTGTGGTTGTAGCAATAACAAGTCTGGCACAATGGCTTATGGGACTTTGCAATAACAAAATATCATATTATACTGTAAGAGATATAAGAACAATGGCATTTTCAAAACTGCAAAAGCTGCCGTTGAAATATATAGACAGCAATTCACATGGTGACATTATAAGCAGAATAATCAACGATATAGAACAGCTTTCCGATGGCTTGCTCATGGGCTTTGCACAGCTTTTCACTGGTATTGTAACTATAGTCTGCACATTGATTTTTATGCTTTCTATCAATATAAAAATAGCATTGGTTGTAGTTATTGTAACTCCGCTTTCATTGTTTGTTGCAAGATTTATTTCCACAAGGACTTATTCTTATTTTAAAAAGCAATCAGAAGTACGAGGTGACCTTACATCTGTTGCGGAAGAAATGGTTGGAAACACAAAAGTAGTCAAAGCATTTGCATATGAAAAAAATGCTGAAGAGAAATTTGATAAAGTTAATAATCATTTGCAGGATGTAGGAGTTAAAGCAGTATTCTTTTCATCACTTACCAATCCGTGTACACGTTTTGTCAACGGTGTTGTATACGCAGCTGTAACAATTATAGGTGCATTTTTTGTTGGCCCGGCTTTTACTATTGGTCAGCTTAACTGTTTTCTCACCTATGCAAATCAGTATACAAAACCATTTAATGAAATTTCAGGAGTTGTTACCGAATTACAAGGTGCATTTGCATCAGCAAGACGTGTATTTGATATAATTGAAGAACCGGCTGAACCGGCTGATTCACCTGACGCAAAGGTTCTTACCGATGTTGACGGCACTTTAGATATCAGAAATGTCAGCTTTTCATATACAGAAGATACATCTTTAATAGAAAATCTTAATTTATCGGTAAAAGCAGGACAAAGAATTGCTATAGTCGGACCTACCGGCTGTGGAAAAACAACTATAATCAATCTTCTTATGCGATTTTATGATGTTGACAAGGGTGAAATTATAATCAGCGGAATACCTATAAAGGATTGTACACGAGATTCAATGCGTTCAATGTATGGTATGGTTTTGCAGGATACATGGATTAAAACAGGTACAATTCGTGAAAATATAGCGTATTCAAATCCTGATGCATCTTTTGATGAAATAGTCGCTGCTGCAAAGTCAGCTCATTGTGACGGATTTATAAATCATCTGGAAAATGGATATGATACTGTTGTATCAGATGAAAACAGTATACTTTCCCAAGGGCAGAAGCAGCTTTTGTGTATTGCAAGAGCAATGCTCACACTGCCGCCGATGCTGATACTTGATGAAGCAACATCAAGTATTGACACAAGAACTGAAATTTTAATTCAGCGAACATTTACTGAAATGATGAAGGGAAGGACTTGTTTTATCATTGCTCACCGTCTTTCTACTATTGTAAATGCTGACTGTATACTTGTTATGGACTCAGGAAAAATAATTGAACAGGGAACTCACGAACAGCTGTTAAAGAAAAACGGGTTTTATGCCCGACTTTATAATTCGCAATTCAGTTAATAATATAAACCAGCCACTGATTATTTATCAGCGGCTGGCTTTTTACTTGATAGTTATATTATTTAATGAAATCTATTACCATTTTAATACGGTTTTGCTGATTTATTGCTGAGCTCCCCGAATCATAATCAATAGGACAGATTATTCTGTCGGGATATTTTTTTCTCAATTCATTGATTACTCCTCTGGCACAGGTGTGACTTACCATACAGCCAAAAGGAACTGTTAAAAAGCAGGCTTTGCATCCATGTTCAAGAGAATCTGCCGTTTCAGCCTTTATAAGCCAGCCGTCACCCATTGTTTTTCCAAAATCATTGCTATTGCAGTAACCTTTGAGGTTTTTGTATAGTGTCATTTCTTCAAATCCGTAATGTCTTAATGATTTGTTGCATAGTTTCTGAAGATAGGACATATATGATATAAGTGTTTTAGCACCTTGCCCGACTATAGTTTTTTTATGATATATTCTGTCTTCTTCGGTACAGCAATCGGCAAGATACATTACATAAGGGACAAAACCTGTCATATGAATTCTGCATTTCTGATGTCTGAGAAAATCTTCAATGTTTTCATTTCCCAGACGACAGAATTTTATGTACAGCTCACCGGTAATGCCAATGTGTTTCACTTCTCTGTTACATAGTTCAATTTTTTTGAAACTGCTGCAGATTTTGTTGAAGTTTTCTGATATTTCTGAGGGAGAAATTCCTTTGAATTGCGAAAGTTCTTTGCCTAGTTTTAAATTCCACTTATCCACAGTATTTTTACTGCTCATTTTTTGCTTTTCATATGGCGAAATACAGTGATATAAGTGCATAAGAAGGTCGCTGTAATAAATTGCGGCACAGGCGGTTAAAATCATTTTCAGGTTTATTGAAAATCCTTCTTGCTTTTCTACACCGCTTACATTAAGTGATATTACCGGAACATATGAAAAGCCTGCTTTATCAAGTGCTTTTCTCAGTATATGAATATAATTGCAGGCTCTGCATCCGCCGCCGGTCTGAGGCAGAAGAAGGGCAGTTTTGTGAGGGTTATATTTACCGCTTTTTAAGGCGGAGATAAACTGCCCGATTATTAAATTGGCAGGATAGCATAAATCATTGTTTGAAAATTCCCAACCAAAACGTATAATCTCCTGCTTGTCAAAATCTTCTGGCATCAGGTATTCAGCTTTGTATCCGCCTGCTGTAAAAGCATATTTCAGAAGCGGAAAATGAAAGTCCAGCATTGACGGAATAAGAATCGTATGTGATTTTTTCATTGCCTTTGTAAAAGACGCCGATTCTGTCCGTCTTTTACTTTTATACATTTATTTTTCTTCCTTATATAAAAAAGATTAATAACTGAATCCGCTTCCGCCGATAAATTCACGAATAAGTGATTTTTCCGGAACATTGCTTTCATCAATTTCATTCAGTTCTTTCAGCACATTCTGCATAAGAATATATCTTTGATAATTTTCGCAGCTTTCCGGAGAAATATCCAGCTCGCCTTCAAGGAAATGCTTATAGACCGCTGCTTCATATGGTATGAATGAATCTACCGTATATTCAGCTCTGTCCTTATATGGCAGAATGTATAGTTCTTCGCCTCGTTTTACGCTTTGGAACATTGCAATGGTTTCCATTGGAGTTCTTCCCCGGAACTGTTTGTCACGAATTATTCTGCGCATTAATCGGATATATTCAGGATGAAGCTGTGCGCCTGATTTTGACTCAATTCTTGTTCTGACGCTTACATAAATACCGCTGGAAATACCGTCAGTAAGCCCCGTAACATCAGGGTTAAGCGCATGAATGCCTTCAAAAATTACAAAGTCGCCTTTTTGACGTTTGAATTTTGGACCGCTCAGACGTTTTTGATCTTTGAAATTGAAATCCGGCAAGGTGATTTCTTCACAGTTGGCAATCTTTTTCATGTGTTCATTAAGCAAATCGATATCAAGCCGATACGGAGATTCAAAATCTACATTGCCGGTTGATTTTTCTTCTGTACTTATGGATTTAAAGTAATCGTCCATAGATACTGTGAAGGTCCTTGTGCCCATTTCGTTAAGATATTCACTCAGTTTTAGTGCAGTAGTTGTTTTACCCGAACCAGACGGACCGGATAAAAGCAATATAGGTTTTTCATCACCCCAACGGTGAACGCCGTATGCAATGGATTTTATCTGAGAATTGTATGCTTTTTCACAGTCATTTATAAACTGTTTAGGATTTTCTTTTAATTTCTTTTTTATAGTAGATGCATTTATCTTTTTCATATGCCCTCCTTATTGATTCTCCCATTTGCTGCATAAATTGTTTAGTGTATCAGTCATTTTTGCAAGCTCCTTGTTGGTAAGTCCCGAGCTTTTGCTTATTATTGCGGCAAGTCGCTCCATTGCGGCGTTAAGTCGGGTAAACGAGTTAGAACCTTTTGAAACTGTCTTTTTAATCGCAATAGGTTCAGAGTTGATAAATTCACCTGTAAGCATATCAAGTGTTCCACCGCTGTATGGAGCAAAGGCCTGAAGGTTCAGCTGATTTCTCAGCAGGTCTTTAAAGTATTCCACTGATGTTGAGTCACCGTGATTTACAAAAACTCTGCAGGGAGTTTTAAACTCTGATATCCATTTTATTAAGCCGTTCTGGTCAGCGTGACCGCTAATGCCCGGCAATATTTTAATATCTGCATTAACAGCTATTTCTTCGCCAAAGAGCTTTACAGTTTTTGCACCTTCGCAAAGCTTTCTTCCCAATGTGTTTATAGCCTGATAGCCTACAAATAGAATGGTAGATTCCTTTCTCCATAGATTATGCTTTAAATGATGTTTTATTCTTCCTGCTTCGCACATACCGCTGGCCGAAATTATAACTTTCGGCGTATCGTCAAAATTAATTGCCTTCGATTCGTCGCTGGTAACGGCCACATTAAGATTATCGAATCTTATTGGATTTATTCCTTTGTTTATAAAGCCAAGAGCTTCTTCATCAAAGCATGAGTCTACATTTTTACTGAAGATTTCGGTAGCCTCAACCGCAAGAGGGGAATCTATATATACAGGGAAATTGTCATGATTTTTTATAAGATTATCAGCTTTTATTTGTCTTATGAAATATAACAGTTCTTGAGTTCTTCCAACAGCAAAGGAAGGTATAACGAGATTTCCCCCTTTATCCAATGTTGATTGTATGATTTCAGCAAGAGCCGTTGCATAATCGGCAGGACGTTCATGTAAACGGTTGCCGTAGGTTGATTCCATTACAACATAATCAGCAGAATCTATGTATTGGGGGTCACGGATTAAAGGCTGATTAAAATTGCCTATGTCTCCTGAAAATACAATCTTTTTGGTTATGTTGTTCTCTGTGAGCCAGATTTCTATTGAGGCAGAACCCAGTAAGTGACCTGCGTCAACAAATCTGACTTCAATGCCGTCACAAATAGTACATTTTTTGCCGTATTCGTGGGGCGTAAGCATTTTTATTGCTGTTTCTGATTCATTCGTTGTATAAAGAGGTACATATTCTTCCTGATTCTTTCTTTTGCCTTTGCGGTTGCGCCATTCCGCTTCAAACTCCTGAATGTGTGCAGAATCCCTCAGCATTATTTCACATAGATTGCATGTAGCTTTTGTGGCATGGATTTCACCTTTGAATCCGCCTGCTGCCAGCAACGGCAAAAGACCTGAATGGTCTATGTGTGCATGAGTGAGCAGTACAAAATCTATGTTGGAAGGAGCGGTTGGTATTTTTTTGTTTTCATAGGTGTCCACTCCCTGTTCCATACCAAAGTCCACAAGGAATTTTTTGCCGCAGGCTTCTATATATGTGCAGCTGCCTGTAACCTCGTGAGTTGCACCAATAAATGTTACTTTCATTATATTATATCCTTTCATTATCCGTATTGACAATTTGATAACTATATTATAATACATTTTTGTGCATTTTTCAATAGCAATTTGCATTTTTACAAAATCGAGTGAAGATATGGAAATTGTCTGTCATAAGCTCGTTTTACCTGATATTTTATGCTTTCACAGGAAGGTATAAACTCATCTTCCTGATTTTCATACAGTGATAAAAGCTTTGCTACAGAATAAGAAATATCATCAAGTACCGAACAGGTGGTAACATAAGAGTATTTGATATAATATTTTTCCCATTCATTTTCAATTTCCTTTATTTTGTTTTCAAGATCCGGAGAATCCATTTCATATAATTGCTCAGCCTGGTCAATCATATCAAATAGATTTTGATTATCACGGTTCATATTGAATAAAAACAAAACGGAGCTGAGAATAATACATCCGATTATAATAAATGATATAGTAATTCTTTTCATATAATCACTCTTTTCTGATAAGTGTATATTCTTTGCTGTCGTTTGCAGTCATAATAAAAACATCCTCAGTTTTGCATTTCTCTTTTTTCAGGACACTTTCAAGCCACTTATTGTCTAATCCTAAAAAGTCCAATGCTTCATTAGCAATTTCACCGTCATCAATTATTAACTGAGGCGGATTGCTGTTTTGGGTTTTTATGTTCATCACGTCTGGTGTACACGGCTGATATTCACATTTCTGATATACGGAAATAGCTCCGGTGGTTTCTACTGTTGCAAGCTGTACTTCAGTTATATCAAAAATCTGCTGACTTCGTAAAGCTTCCATTAAATCATCAATGGTAAGTCTTAAATTTTTCATCTGCTTTTGGTCTACTTTTCCGTTGGATATTATAATTTTAGGACTTCCCGAAACAACCTTTCTGAATTTGCGTGATACCAATGTTAAATGAGACATAAAGACATCAAGACATACCAGCGTGAAAATCGGTACTACTCCCATAATCATTGGAATGTTTGTGTCTTCAATAGGAAGTGTTGCAATGTTTGACATTAAAATTGTAATAACCAGTTCTGAGGGCTGCAGCTCGCCTAGCTGACGTTTTCCCATAAACCGCATTGCAAATATAATCAGGATATATAGAATTACCGAGCGAAAAAATACAATAAGCATAATAAACTCCTTTTTACTGTTAATAATTATTATCATGTAGGTAAAGAATATTCATTATAATTTTGATAATAATAATTTATAGAAAATTTTAAGGAGTAATATTATGTATGAACGAATCGCCGAATTATAAGAATTATAAAAACATAAAAATAGCAAACAATCTTGAACAGATTTTGCTTGACTGTCAGACTATTATGAATAATACCATGGAACTTAATATAATGGACATTACTATATGCGGAGCAAAGTGTGCTGTATTAAGTATTGAAGGTATGGTTTCAACATCATCAATGGCTGAATTGATTTTCAGACCTATTATGGAACTTGAGATTGAAGATAATAAAAAGCCGGAAATAGAGGTATATAGATTTTTAACCAGCGGGAGTTTGCTTTCAGCTGAACGACATGTGCTGTATAATTATGGTGATATGGTTCAGGATCTGTTTTCTGGTTTTGCTGTAGTTCTGGTGAATGGAATACCAAAGGCTGTTTCATATAGTATTCAGGGTTATGCAGTAAAATCAATTACAGAACCAACCAGTGAGCATAATATAATGGGCTCACAGGAGGCATTCAGCGAGGTTATCAGAACAAATATATCATTGGTGAGACGTAGAATGAAGAGTCCTGCCCTGCGTTTTGAGATGATGCAGGTGGGAGAACAGTCTTCAACAGATGTTTGCATTGTGTATATGGTTGATAAGGCGGCTAAGAAAATAGTTGATGATGTTCGTACAAAGCTTAAAAATATAAAACTGGATACAGTTATATCTACGGGATATATAAAGCCGTTTCTGGAAAATAATTCTCAGGATAATCTGTTTTCAAATATCGGGCATACTGATCGTCCTGACGCATTGTGCACAAATCTGAATCTGGGAAAAGTGTGCGTCTTGATTGACGGTACTCCTTTTGCCTTGATATGCCCATTGCTTTTTGCGGAAAATTTTAAAACTATAGATGATTATTGTTCAAAGAATTATTTTACTGTATACCTGAGGCTGATAAGATATCTTGCATTGTTTTTGGCAGTGGCTTTTCCCGGTATATATGTGGCAGCAGCCTGCTTTCATCCTGAAATATTCAATATGAAACTGCTGCTGAATCTATCGGCGTCTGAGCAGGCAACGCCATATCCCTTGTTTTTTGAAGTTTTAATTATAATGGCATTGCTTGAACTGATGCGTGAAGCAAGTATTCGTCTGCCTTCTGTTGTAGGAAATGCTATGTCAATAGTCGGGGGACTGATTATAGGTGATGCTGCTGTAAAAAGCGGTATAGTTTCTGCACCATTGTTGATAATTGTGGGACTTACCGCAACAGCGTCATTTATATTGCCGAGTTTCAACCAGCAGGCATCTGTTTTAAGATTGGTATTTATTTTTGCGGGAGGAACAGCCGGATTTTTTGGCATAGCAGTATGCACACTTTTGGTTTTGGTCAATGTTTGTTCCATGGAAGAATATAACATACCTTATACAGCACCGGTATCTCCGTTTAATTCTAAAGGCATAAAGGATATAATCTCTAAAATATCATATAAATCAATGGAAAAAGACCATAATACTGTAAATGATTTTTCGATAAAAAATGACAATGTATAATATTAAAGGAGCAGGCTTTAATGGATAAAATAACTTCAGCTCAGTTTATAGCAATATTAATATGCAGTAAGCTTTTTACTATAATGACGTATATGCCTTCAAAAGAAGAAAACGGTGTTCTGTTCAGCATTAGTGTAATTTTAGTTACTATGTTAATGATGCTACTTGTAATTCCTACAGTTATGTTTTATAAAAAAACAAATGGAAGGGATATAGTAGAAACTGTCGGTGCAGATATATATTATTTGGTTTTGTCCGTTATAGCTATAATAAATATAATGGGAGATTTGCTTTTCTTTCTGCAGTATTGCTTTTCAGATACCTATGCCTATTGGGCAGTAATAATAGTGATAAGTGCGGCGGCGTTTTATATTACTGCTCATAATATAACAACTTTTGCAAGGGCTACAGCAATTATTCTTACCTTTATAATTGCGGTTATAGCAATAGTAATTTTCACCTTTACTCATAATATGGATTTTTATCAGCTTAATCTGGCTGTCAGGGATCCTGTATACAATGTGTCTAAAACATTTCCAAAAGTAATCTCATCTTCCTATGAGCTGATAGCATTTGTTATATTGCTTGGAAATCTGAAAAGCAGTCCTGCAAAGACTGTCTATTGGTATCTTGGAATTCAGTCAGCTGTGACAATATTGGTTACATTGGCTGTCTATGTAACTCTGGGCGACTATGTTTATATATCAAAGCTGCCGTTTTTCTCTTTGTCATCATTTTCATCAACCAGAATAATCGAACATTTTGAAGCTGTGTTTATGCTTGTATGGACATTAGCTGCACTTGTGAAAATATCATTGTTTACAATATGTGCAAATAAATGTTTGTCCAAAATAGTCCCAAATGTAAAAGATAATATCAGAAGAATAATTTTATTAACATTTTCAGGAGTATCTGCGCTGCTGTTGATTAGTTTTGTAAATTGGGAAAAATATAAGTTTGAAAATATAAAATCTACTCTGATTATTGTCGGAGTGTTTATTATACCGTTATTAGTGCTGATATTTAAAGGCAGAAAAATTCAGCTAAAGGAGGAAACAGAATGAAAAGATCTGTAATATGGTTTACTGTTCTTTCACTCGCTTTAGTGTTATTTGGCAATACGAAAAATATGGAAATATCCGATAGGGCATTGGTTCACGCTGTTGGAATCGACCAGAGTGATGATGGCTATACAATAACTATGCAGGTATTCAAGTCAGACGGTGCCGGATCTGATACACAAATAGATCCGAGTAAGGCAAATACAAAAATAATATCAGCAACAGCCAAGTCGTTTAATGAGGCAATAGAGCTTTGTGAGAATCAGTTAGGAAATTCACTGTTCTTAGGTCATAATCAGGTAATTGTACTGGGAAAGAATACTGATTTTTCAAATACGGAAGATTTGATGAAATATTTTATTCGTCATAAGGATAGCTTTTTGGGAGTCAATGTTGTAATGGCGGAGGATACAGCAAAGGATATATTAAGCATAACTGTGCCTACTGCAACTATTACTACTGAAAATTTTAAAGATGTTATAGATATATATGAGCAAAAGGGAGAAATACCGCAAACAGATATGGTTACGTTTATAAACGAAACTACAAAACCCGATAAATCAGTCTTGATGCCGATTGTTACAACAGAAAGTGAACAAGCTCAGAATCAGAGTGAGAATAAATCAGCAGGAAGCGGCGGCGAGGAGGGCAGCGGTGAACAAACCCTGAACTATAAGATAGAAAAAAATGCTGTGATTTCAAATGGTAAAATAGTAGGGGAATTTTCTGTAAATGATACGACATTTATTAATCTTGTGACAAATAAGAGCAAAGAATTCTTAATTCCAATACAGTATAAAGAAGAGGATATGGGTATTATGCTCAATAAATGTCACAGTAAAATCAGACTTGAAAAAGAAAATGGAAATCTGGTATATAAAGTAAATATTACTGTGAAAGCTGCACTCAATGATAACCTGTATTCATTGCAGCAGCGAGAAGAAATGGCTAAGATTGTAGCAGATAAAATCTACAGCGAATCAATACGTATTTTTAATCAGGCTATTGATGAATATGATGCTGATTTGTTTGATCTATATAAGCTTTCAAAGCATTATCAGCCTAAGATGTATCTGGAATACGAAAATAATTTTGATGCTTTGAAACATTCAGTAGTTATATATCCGACTGTATGCTGCAAAATACAATAGATAATAATATGTAATTATTTACATTAAATGTATTTTATATATAATTTTTACGAGAATAATTGCATTTTTTTATTTAATTCTATTTACTTTTAAAAAAAAGAGTGATATAATATAATTGCTATTTTGTATAATAGTTATACAGGTCGATGGAGAATATTTTAAGGAAAGGAGGTTTATTTTTAGCTTAATTATTAAGTCGTTTTATATTGGAGATTATAATTTAATTGGAGGAATTAAAAATGGGTCACAATTTTTTAAAGAAAATGATTGCTGCTGTGACATCAGGTGTTCTTGCAATTTCAGCATTACCAATCAGTATTAGTATGCTGGCAGTTGCAGAAGATGTTCAGCGGTCTGACAACGAATTGGGTGAATCAGATTTCAATTCCGGCAAAGGATTGCCATGGCATGTCTGCGAATCCATGACAGGTAAAATGAAATTTGATATTTCCAACGGAACTTACAATATTACTATTGTCAATCCGGGCGGAACTGGCAACGGCGGTGAGGACAGATGGGACTGCCAATTCCGTCATAGAGGTTTGACGATTGAAGAAGGTCACACATATCGAATTACATATAGTGTAAAGCCAAGCAACAGCGGTCATATGTATGCAAAGATCGGTAATATGGCTGATGATGATCAGGAACTCTGGCATGGAAACGGTAAGCTTTTGAATATGCCTACTCTTGATAATGATGCTACAGAGGCTGATGTAATTTCAAGTTTGAAAGATGCTGACTATACCGGTTCTGAAGTATATTATTATCAGGGCTGGAATACATGGTCAAGTGATACAATTCCTGCAGATAAGTGGACTACATATGCTTATGAGTTTACATATGCAGAGCAAAGCGGCAGCTATCAGGGTGGTGTTTCTTCAGACCATTGGAAAGGTACTGTAAGCGGTACTGCTGAATTTACATTCCATATGGGCGGAAAAGGACAGTATACACCGTCTGAATGTTTCCCTGCAGGTACAGAAATCCAGTTTGATAATATGGCACTTATCGACCTGACAGACAGCGAAAGTAACTATCCTATTACACCTGCTTATGAAAGAAATAAGATTCTTGTAAACCAGGTTGGTTATGTAGCAGGTCTTGATAAGAAAGCTACATTGGTAGTTGATGAAGGTGATGATACTCCTAAATCATTTAAGATTGTCAGCACAAAAACCGGTAAGACTGTATATACAGGTACAACAACTCCTAAGGGTGCAGATTCTGATTCAGGAGATTATGTTCAGATAATTGATTTTTCGGATTTTAATACTCTTGGTACAGTAACGGGCGAAAGCAATACAAACACAGGTGCTTACTATATTGAATGTGACGGTGCAAAGAGCTATAGCTTCAATATTGGCAAGGCTTCAAGTTCATCTTCTAACAGCGTCTTTTCAGGAATGCTTAAGGATTCACTTAACTACTTCTATCAGAACCGTTCCGGTATCCCGATTGAATCAGAGTATATTTCTTCCGGTGACAAGACAATGCTTGCTCATGCAGAGGGTCATAACCCTGATGTAGCATATATCCAGAATGATTGGATCAATGCTTATAAGGGCGATGGATCAGATATTCAGAAAGACAATGGTACACTTGATCTTACAGGTGGCTGGTATGATGCAGGTGACCATGGTAAATATGTTGTAAACGGCGGTCTTTCTGTTTGGACTCTTCAGAATATGTATGAGAGAGCTAAACTCGTTGCAAATGATACTTCTAAATATGATGACGGTGCATTGAATATTCCAGAAAGCGGAAACGGATATCCTGATCTTCTTGATGAAGCAAGATATGAAATGGAATTTATGCTTAAGATGCAGAGAGACGATGGTATGGTATACCATAAGGTTCAGGACTATAAGTGGACAGGATTGGCTGTAGCACCGGCTGATGACCCAAATGACAGAATCGTTAAACCGGTTTCAACTTGTGCAACATTGAACCTTGCTGCAGCAGGAGCTCAGTCCTACCGTTTGTGGAAAGGTATTGATGATGACTATGCAAATCAGTGCTTGTCACAGGCTGAGAAAGCATATGCAGCAGCAAAAGAAAATCCTGAAATGTGGGCACCAATGGATCAGGCAATAGGCGGCGGTGCATACGGTGATGACTATGCAGGCGATGATTTCTACTGGGCAGCATGTGAACTTTATACAGCAACCGGAGATTCTTCATATTATACAGATCTCAAGTCATATAAGAATACCTGTGACGGTGCACCTGATGATGATAAAGCATTTAGTGTAACAACATCACTTTACGGCGGTGAAAATAAGGGTTCTAAGACTTCATTTACATGGGGTTCAACAGCAGCTCTCGGTACATTGACACTGGCCCTTCATCAGGATGATCTTACAATTTCAGAAGCAAAGCAGGTAAGAGATAATATTACAAAAGCAGCTGATGAATATATCAGCATTGAAAATGAACAGGGCTATGGTATCCCTTATTCAACAACAACATTTACAGATGATATTAACGCTCCGGGCGAAGTATTTAACGGTTATGAATGGGGTTCAAACTCCATGGTAGCCAGCAATGCAATTATAATGGCTTACGCTGCAGATAATAATAAGGATGACGCCGATAAATATGCAAGCGGTGTTTCAACTGCAATGGATTACTTGTTCGGAAGAAATGCAGGAGAATATTCATATATAACCGGCTACGGCGATCATGCTACACAATATGTACATCACCGTTATTGGTCAGGACTTATTGACAGCTCATTCCCATATGCACCTGATGGTGTTATGTCAGGCGGACCAAACTCCGGTATGCAGGATCCATGGATCAGAGGTGCAGGTTATAAGCCAGGAACACTTGCTCCACAGCTTTGTTACTTGGATCA
>JBJFBR010000105.1:13364-16208 GCA_051888545.1 Oscillospiraceae bacterium | reverse complement strand
TAGTCCACCTTTACTCTGTCGAGAACTGCAGGATTTGCTCTGCCTGCTCTTATCTCACTGAATTCTTTAAGCATTACGTCAACTGATTTCTGCATTTTTGCAGATGCCTTTTCTCTGATTTCTTCCATGTGATTCATCCCTTTCGTTTAATTAAAGCAAATTTATTTAACCAATGTACCAACGCTTTTACCCATACAAGCGTCATAAATATTTTCCGGATTTCCGATATCAAATACAAGAATAGGAATAGAGTTATCCTTGCACATTGCCGCAGCAGTTGAATCCATAACTGCAAGACCTTTTGAAAGAATATCCCCAAAGCTTATTTCATCAAACTTGACTGCATCGTCATATTTATGAGGATCTTTGTCATAAACGCCGTCAACCATAGTTGCCTTCAGCATTATATCTGCCTCGATTTCAGCTGCTCTCAATGCTGACGCAGTATCTGTTGAGAAAAACGGATTTCCTGTTCCGCAGCCAAATATCACTACTCTGCCCTTTTCAAAGTGACGCATAGCCTTGTTTCTGATATAAGGTTCGGCAACCTCACGCATAGAAATAGCTGTCTGAACACGAACGCTGAGTCCGCAGTTTTCAAGACCGTCAGCTACTGCAAGAGCATTCATAGCTGTTGCAAGCATACCGATATGGTCAGCTCTTGTTCTGTCCATAGCGCCGCTGGAACGACCTCTCCAGAAGTTTCCTCCGCCCACAACAATACCCACCTGAACGCCGGCGTCAACGCATTTTTTTATGCTTTTGCCAATGCTGTTGATAACATCAAAATCAAGACCTTGTTTTTTATCTCCTGCCAAAGCTTCACCGCTGAGCTTTAATAGAATTCTCTTATATTTAGGTTCCATTTTATGACCATTCCTTTCCATTTAAAATTCAAAAGACAAGTCTTTCAAATCTCCTGCTTAAAGGAGTTGCGATTGAATATGCTCTATTAAATTATACAATATTTTTATGCAAAAGTAAAGCATTTTTTCACTATATTTATTATTTTGAAAAATGCTGAATGTAATACAGAAAAACTCCTGTCGGCAATTCAGCTGACAGGAGTCTGTTTTTCTTTATTGAGCAATTCTTTGACTGCAAAATCATCAGCAGACGGTGAACTGCTTTTTCCGCCAAAATATCCCTCAAGCTCGCTGAGTTTTTTAGCCATTCTCAGTTCTCCGTCAAGTACCGACAGAATTGCCTCTCCAAAAGCGCCGGAACTGTGTTCGTTATATGCCTGACAAAGCTCAGTTGAGGCGTCTTTTACTATAAATTCAGTTTGCTTTATAATCTCAAGATTTCCGTTCATAAAAAACCTCTCATTCCAGAACTGAAAGCAGCTTTTGCTTGTTGTTGCAGGCTGAAGAATACAGCTTACGGTATTCTACTTTAAGTCTTGGTTCACGAATCGCTTTAGCACTTTGCTCTATACGCATAATCATATTATCCTGAGTTTTCAGCAGTCTTTCAAGACAGCAAAGCTCATCCGCTGTAATGTTATTTTTCATATCAATAAGCCCCAATCGGCTCTCCTTTCGATTTTTCAAGACTTATTGTTTCCACGAAAATAAATATTATTCAAGCTCCGTTGCACAAATTGCCACGGCATAAATCTTTCTGCAGCCTGCCGATTTCAAAAGCCTGCTGCATTTGTTAATAGTTGCCCCTGTAGTTATAATGTCATCGCAAAGCAAAATGTTTTTGCCGCCCAGATTGATATTGCTTTTGATATCAAAAGAGTTTTCTGCATTTTTAAAACGTTCTGCTGCTGAAAGCATATGCTGTGACACCGACTTTTTATGTATAAGCACGCCTTTCAACAAAGGCTTGCTCAGCTTTTTGCTTAAGTAATATGCAATCTTTTCAGCCTGATTATAGCCTCGTATTATCTGCTTTTTTCTGTACATAGGTACATAGCAGACGCAGTCAATTTCTCTGTCCAGCCCGATACTTATAAAATAATCCCCCAGCTTTTGCGCACCGTATTTTGCAAAGCCCAGATTGTTTTCCCACTTTAAATTATGTATAGCGTCAACTGCTTTTCCCTTGTATTCCATTAAGGCATATGCCTTGTCATATTCGTTTATGTCCTTGTGAATCCGGTGATTTTCCAAAAACTCGAACTTGCTTTCGCATTCACAGCATATATATTTGTTCCAGTCAATAATTTTTCCGCATACTGAACATTTGTTGGGATAAATCCAGTCAAGCCAATAACTAGCTTTCAAGTATCTGCTGTTCATTCTTATCACCGCTTTGTTCTTCAAGCATATTTTTCAGGCAGGTATATCTCAGCGTCCGGCGGTTGTTGTCGATCATAAATTCCACACGCCTTTTTGTACCGATAATTATCATAAGCTTTTTGGCTCTTGTAACAGCCGTATAAAGCAAATTGCGGTAATAAAGCTTGTCATATCCGCCGAAAACTGTAAGAATAACCACATTAAATTCACTGCCCTGACTTTTATGCACCGTTGCTGCATATGCAAGTTCAAGGTTGTCCAGCATCTGATAGGAATATGTTGCAATTCTGCCCTCAAAGTCAATTACCGCCGTACGCAGAATTTTGTTTACATTGAGTATGATGCCTATATCTCCGTTGAAAATACCTGTTCCCGTTTCGGTTTTTTCATCGCTTTCTGCTTTTTTCCATATTATATCATAATCATTTTTCGTCTGCATTACCTTATCACCCTTGCGGTAAGTATAATTCAGCGTCTTCAGTTCTGATTTTCCTTTTTCAGGCGGATTCAACTGCTCCTGCAAAAGCTTGTTCAGCTCATGTGTTCCCGCCGGGCCTTTTCTGGTAGGGGAAAGCACCTGTATGTCCTCTATAGG
>JBJFBR010000105.1:1607-13264 GCA_051888545.1 Oscillospiraceae bacterium | reverse complement strand
ATTTTTATAGTAGTAAAATAAATTTTCTTCATCAATTTGTTCGTCCAGAGCCTGCTGAAATTCATCCTGAGTTATTCTGAGGAACTCGCAGGTCTTTGATTTCAGCTTATCAAGAGGCAGACAGGTATGACCTGCATTTGCGTTTTCACTGAGAACACAGCTTATTCCTGCTTTAATTCTGCATATTGAATTGCTCTCTATGCCGATTTTCTGAGCTATCATATCCGCCTTGACAAAAGGCAGATCAATGCCATAAAGACATAACACATATGGGTTTGACTTTATCATCTGCTCAGCACCGTCGCCCCAGCGTTTCCACGCACTTATGCCCACAGCAGTGGGTATATTGAATTTATTCAGATATATCATAAGTGAACGCACAGCAAAAGTCTGTTTGAAATCCTCTGCAAATTTCTTTGCTTTTTTTGCGGTTATACCGTCAATTTCAGCAAGCTTTTCAGGGTGATTTTCAATAATATCAAGCGACTTGTCCCCAAACCTTGCAACAATTTTCTTTGCAATCACCGGTCCTATTCCGGTTATAACTCCGCTGCTTAAATATCTCTGTATAGCTGCCGATTCGGTAGGCAGTGAACGCTCGCAAAGCTCGCATTTAAACTGCTCACCGAACTTTTTGTTTATGGTAAACCTGCCTGTGCAAATAAGGGATTCACCCTCTTCAACATTGCCCAGATCGCCTACAACAGTAATCAGCTCATCTTCACAGCCAAGCATTATGACCGCAAATCCATTTTCTTCGTTACGGTAGACAACGCTGTCCACTTCTCCTTCAATTTTCTGAAGATTTTCCATTTCTCACTAATCTACTTTCCTTTTGTCGAATATAGTCCTCAAGTGCTGAAATATCCACAGCTTTCACAATGGCATACTCCTGCTCAAGACTTTTTGCTATATATTCATTAGTACATCTTTCCATAATTACAATAATAATTTCCCGTCCGAGCTTTTCATTTTCAAAAGCTTCTTCCCAGTAATAAGCCTTAACCGTTCTCTCCAGGTCCTCGGAATCTGCTCTGCAAGGAACGATTATATACCCATTGCTGCAATATTTTCCGTGAGTAAAACCATATGCCCGAACAGCCAGAGCCACCAGAACACAAATGCACACACCTATGAATATAATTAACCCTAACACAAAAGCACCTCCCGAAAATTTATGTTATATATTATGATTTTCGGTTGTCTTTTGTGAGGATATGTACTAAGTATTATTTTACACCATTTTACTGAAAAAAGCAATGTTACAACAAAAAAGACTGCATAAATCAATATGCAGTCTTAATATAGATTATAAGCTGTGATTGCTTTCAGGACTTGGAATTGTTTCGTTGTTGACAAGCTGAACATTGTTGTATAGATCCATACCTGTTCCGGCAGGAATAAGCTTACCAATCATTACGTTTTCTTTAAGTCCGTGCAATGTATCTGTCTTGCCCTTGATTGCTGCTTCTGTAAGAGCCTTTGTAGTCTCCTGGAATGATGCAGCTGAAAGGAAGCTGTCTGAGTAAGATGAAGCCTTTGTAATACCCTGAAGTGCAGGTATTGTCTTAACAAGCTTAGCATCAGGATCGCCTGCGTCGATTTTTGCCTGGATTTCCTTGTTGATTGCAGCAACATCCTGCTTGTTGACAAGTGAACCCGGTAACAGATAACTGCTGCCTGAATCCTCAACCTTAACTTTTCTCATCATCTGACGAACAATAATTTCAATGTGCTTATCGTTGATATCAACACCCTGTAAACGGTAAACCTTCTGAACTTCTGTGATAATATAGTTCTGAACAGCCTTAACACCGCTTACTGCAAGAATATCAGCTGGATAAATTGAACCTTCTGTCAGCGGATCACCGGCTGTAACCTCGTCACCGTCATGAACTTTAAGCTTGTAGCCGTAAGGTACATTGTAGCTTTCTTCCTCAGGACCGTTTTCAAGGTCATTGCTTGTAACAATGATCTTCTTTGTATTCTTAATTTCTTCCACACGAACCGTACCTGAAATTTTTGAAATGATTGCAGCACCCTTCGGACGTCTGCTCTCGAACAATTCTTCGACACGAGGCAAACCTTGTGTGATATCTTCTGCTGATGCAATACCGCCTGTATGGAAGGTTCTCATTGTCAGCTGTGTACCAGGCTCACCGATTGACTGAGCTGAAATAACACCAACTGCGTCACCCACGTTAACTTCCTTGCCGTTTGCAAGGTTAGCTCCGTAACACTTTGCACAAACGCCATGTTCACATTCACACTGCAATACAGAACGAATAGATATGCTGTCCTTGCCGATTGATTCAAGATAATTTACAACCTTGTCTGCATCCTGCTCGTTCATAAGCTTGTCGCTTGAAACGATGACCTCGCCGGTCTTTTCATCCTTGAGGTCTTCAACAAGATAACGTCCGACAAGTCTTTCTGCAAACGGTTCAATCTTTTCATTGCCGTTCTTGATTTCAAATACTTCAAAACCGTTGTGAGTACCGCAGTCCTCTTCACGAACAATAACATCATGTGATACATCAACAAGACGTCTTGTAAGATAACCTGAGTCAGCGGTTCTGAGGGCTGTATCGGCAAGACCTTTACGGGCACCACGAGATGAAATGAAGTATTCCAGAATGTTAAGACCTTCACGGTAGTTAGAACGAATCGGCATCTCGATTGTTGAACCTGATGTATTGGCGATAAGTCCTCTCATACCGGCAAGCTGTCTGATCTGGTTGATACTACCACGGGCACCTGAGTCAGCCATCATGTTGATTGGGTTGTATGGGTCAAGATTATTTTTCAGAGCCTCTGTAACCTCATCGGTTGCATTGTTCCAGATAGAAATAAACTTCTTTGATTTTTCTTCTCTTGAAATGTAACCTCTCTTGTACTGTCTGTCAATTACGTCAACAGCAGCGTCGGCACGTTCAAGAATTTCTTTCTTTTCAGGCGGAATAGATGCGTCGCATACAGCAACTGTCAAGCCTGATTTTGTAGAATATTTATATCCCATTGCCTTGATTTTATCCAGTACTTCAGAGGTAACTGTTGTACCGTGGCGGTGGATACATCTTTCAATAAGATCAGACATCTGACCTTTCTTGACAAGGAATGAAATTTCAAGGTCAAAACGCTTGTTGGAATCTGTTCTGTCAACATAACCCAGATCCTGAGGAATGTTTTCGTTAAAGATAAGACGTCCGACTGTTGCGTCAATTACCTTTGAAACCTGTTTGTCGCCGATTTGCTTTGTAACTCTTACCTTAATAGCAGCGTGAAGTGATACATCACCGTTGTCATAAGCCATTAAAGCTTCGTTCATATCCTTGAATACCTTGCCTTCGCCCTTTTCACCCGGCTTTTCAAGAGTAAGATAATATGAACCGAGAAGCAT
The DNA here is from genome assembly GCA_051888545.1 of Oscillospiraceae bacterium. GTDB lineage: Bacteria > Bacillota > Clostridia > Oscillospirales > Ruminococcaceae > FB2012. The sequence goes on along the minus strand of JBJFBR010000105.1, from coordinate 9,864 downwards.
ATCCTGTGAAGGAACTGCTACAGGACGACCGTCTGAAGGCTTGAGAAGGTTGTTTGCAGCAAGCATAAGGAATCTTGCTTCTGCCTGTGCCTCAGCAGAAATAGGAAGGTGAACAGCCATCTGGTCACCATCGAAGTCTGCGTTAAATGCTGTACATACCAATGGATGCAGCTTGATAGCACGTCCCTCAACGAGAACAGGCTCAAAAGCCTGAATACCAAGTCTGTGAAGTGTAGGCGCACGGTTAAGCATTACAGGGTGTCCCTGAATTACGTTTTCAAGTGCGTCCCAGACTTCCGGCTTAGCACGGTCAACCATTTTTCTTGCTGATTTAATATTTATAGACGGATTGGTGTCAACCAATCTCTTCATTACAAAAGGCTTGAAAAGTTCCAGTGCCATTTCCTTAGGCAAACCGCACTGATACATTTTAAGCTCAGGTCCTACGACGATAACAGAACGTCCTGAATAGTCAACACGCTTACCGAGAAGGTTCTGACGGAAACGTCCCTGCTTACCTTTAAGCATATCTGAAAGCGACTTGAATGCACGGTTGTTAGGTCCTGTAACAGGTCTGCCGTGACGTCCGTTGTCAATCAAAGCGTCAACTGCGTCCTGGAGCATTCTCTTTTCGTTTCTGATGATAATATCAGGTGCTTCAAGCTCAAGCATTCTCTTCAAACGGTTGTTTCTGTTAATAACACGTCTGTAAAGGTCGTTCAGATCTGATGTTGCATATCTTCCGCCGTCAAGCATTACCATAGGTCTCAGATCAGGCGGAATTACAGGAATACAATCAAGTATCATCCATTCAGGACGGTTGCCCGACTGTCTGAATGCCTCGACAATTTCCAGTCTTTTGAGAATTTTAATTCTCTTTTGTCCAGAAGACAAATCTTTAAGCTCGTCTTTTAACTCAGCAGCAAGCTGGTCAAGATCGATTTCTTCAAGCAGTTTTTTGATTGCTTCCGCACCCATTCCTGCTTCAAATTCATCTTCATATTTTTCACGCATTTCAGCATACTCAGTTTCATTGAGCAGCTGACCTTTTATAAGTCCTGTGTTTCCCGGATCTGTAACAATATACTGTGTAAAGTATAGAACAGCCTCAAGTTTTTTCTGTGAAAGGTCAAGCATCTGACCGATTCTTGAAGGTGTGCCCTTGAAATACCATATATGAGAAACAGGAGCAGCAAGCTCAATGTGTCCCATTCTTTCACGACGAACCTTTGCACGGGTTACTTCAACTCCGCAGCGTTCACAGACTTTACCCTTATATCTTATTTTTTTGTACTTTCCGCAGTGACATTCCCAGTCCTTAGTAGGTCCGAAAATCTTTTCACAGAACAAGCCGTCCTTTTCAGGCTTTTGAGTACGGTAATTTATTGTTTCAGGTCTTTCAACCACACCATAAGACCACTCTCTGATTTTCTCAGGTGATGCAAGTCCGATTTTTATTGATGCAAATTCATTAAATTCCAAAAATAGTACCCTCTTTCTACATAGTCTTTACTGCTGAACTTTTTAGAAGGAGCGGTGTCCGCTCTTTTTCTTTTGGCTTTTATTTACTCGTCATCATCCAAGAACATATCGGAATCATCAAAGTCATCGCCTTCATCGCTGTAGTCATCACTTTCCAGCTCTGATGTTCCGTTTTCGTCTTCTGCCATAAATCCGTCCTTCAAATCATGACTGTCAACATCGTAGTCATTCATCTTTTCATCATTTGAAGCGTGAGGAACAAAATCATCATCATCGTCATAATTCTGCTTGAGGTCGATTTCATTTCCGTCATCGTCAAGCACCTTGACATCAAGTGCAAGTGACTGAAGTTCTTTAACCAATACTCTGAATGCTTCAGGAACGCCCGGCTTAGGAATATTCTGACCTTTAACGATTGCCTCATAGGTCTTGACACGTCCGATGGTATCATCCGATTTAACTGTAAGGATTTCCTGCAAGGTATATGCAGCACCGTATGCTTCAAGTGCCCAGACTTCCATTTCTCCGAATCTCTGACCGCCGAACTGAGCTTTACCGCCCAGAGGCTGCTGAGTAACCAATGAATATGGTCCTACTGAACGAGCATGAATCTTATCGTCAACCAGGTGGTGGAGCTTGAGATAATACATATACCCGACTGTTACACGGTTATCGAATTTTTCACCTGTTCTTCCGTCATATACGGTAAACTTTCCGTCTTCGCTCATTTCAAGAGCATTTGTATTTATGATCTCACCCATTGTAGTAACGGTGAATTCATCATCCTTGTGTTCAAGGTGCTTCTGATTAGCCATTTTAAAGCATTCACGGATATCTGCTTCGTGAGCACCGTCGAATACCGGAGTCATGATCTTCCAGCCAAGTGCTTTTGCAGCCATACCCAGATGAACTTCAAGTACCTGTCCGATGTTCATACGTGAAGGTACGCCCAAAGGGTTGAGCACAATATCAAGAGGAGTACCGTCTTCCAGGAACGGCATATCTTCCTGCGGCAGGATTCTTGAAACGACACCCTTGTTTCCGTGACGTCCTGCCATTTTATCGCCCACAGAAATCTTTCTCTTCTGTGCAATATAGCATCTTACCAGCATATTTACTCCCGGAGAAAGCTCATCGCAGTTTTCGTGAGTAAATATCTTGACGTCAATTACAATACCCGATTCACCGTGAGGTACTTTAAGGGAATTATCTCTTACTTCTCTTGCCTTTTCACCGAAGATAGCTCTCAGAAGTCTTTCTTCGGCAGTAAGCTCTGTTTCACCCTTAGGTGTAACCTTACCAACAAGAATATCACCTGCACGAACCTCTGCACCGATACGGATAATACCGTTTTCGTCAAGGTCTTTAAGAGCGTCTTCACCTACGTTAGGAAGGTCTCTTGTAATTTCTTCAGGTCCGAGTTTTGTATCTCTGCATTCAATTTCATATTCTTCAATGTGAACTGAAGTATATTTATCCTGCTTGACAAGGTTCTCGTTCAAAAGTACGGCATCCTCGTAGTTATAACCTTCCCAGGTCATAAATCCGATAAGCGCATTCTTGCCAAGTGAAAGCTCTCCGTTTGAAGTTGCAGGACCGTCACCGATTACCTGGTGTTCTTCAACTCTTTCGCCCTTTGAAACTGTAGGACGCTGATTTGTACATGTTCCCGCATTTGAACGCTTGAACTTTGTAAGTGTATATGTGCGTGCTGTTCCGTCATCTTCTCTTATAACGATCTTGTCAGCGTCAACATATTCAACAACACCTGCTGCCTTTGCAACAATAGCAACGCCTGAATCAACGCAGGCTTTGTATTCCATACCTGTACCAACGATAGGTGATTCTGTTTTAAGAAGAGGAACTGCCTGTCTCTGCATGTTTGAACCCATGAGGGCACGGTTTGCGTCATCGTTTTCAAGGAACGGGATACAAGCTGTAGCAACTGATACAACCATTTTTGGTGAAACATCCATGAAATCGATCTTTTCACGCTCAATTTCAAGAATCTGATCTCTGTATCTGCCGTTTACCTTTGCTCTTGCAAACTTATGATCCTCTGTAAGAGGTTCGTTTGCCTGTGCAACCATATAGTTATCTTCCACATCGGCTGTCATATAAACAACTTCGTCTGTTACAACGCCTGTTTCCTTGTCCACCTTACGATATGGTGCTTCAATAAATCCGTATTCATTAATTCTTGCGAAAGATGCAAGATATGAGATAAGTCCGATGTTAGGTCCTTCAGGTGTTTCGATAGGACACATTCTTCCGTAGTGAGTATAGTGTACGTCACGAACCTCAAATCCGGCACGGTCTCTTGAAAGACCGCCTGGTCCCAGAGCTGAAAGACGTCTTTTATGAGTAAGCTCTGCAAGAGGGTTGTTCTGATCCATGAACTGTGAAAGCGGTGATGAACCAAAGAATTCCTTGATTGCAGCAGTTATAGGTCTGATATTGATAAGAGCAGCAGGAGTTACAACGTCCATATCCTGTGACTGAATGTTCATTCTTTCACGGACTACTCTTTCCATTCTTGTGAAACCGATTCTGAACTGGTTCTGCAAAAGCTCGCCCACAGAACGGATTCTTCTGTTTCCTAAGTGGTCGATATCGTCAACTGTTCCCACTCCGTCGCAAAGATTGAGGAAATATGAAATAGTTGCAATCATATCGTCAATAGTAATATGCTTTGGAATAAGCTCATCAATTCTTGCCTTGATGTTTTCCTTTATCTCATCATCATTCTCAGATTCTTCAAGAATTTCCTTGAGAATTGTAAATGACACCTTTTCGTTTACTCCAAGCTCTTTTGTTTCAAAGTCAACATAGTTGTTAATATCAACCATACCGTTTCCGATAATCTTGACTTCTTCTTCAACCATTTTAATGCTTGTTTCGCCTGTCTCAGCGGAAGTGAAGTATTCCTTGACCTCAGAGGTTACATAAACTTCAGTAACACCTGCATTTTCGATTTCCATTGCACGGTCGAAGTTAATGAAATCACCGGCTTCAGCCATAACTTCGCCTGTAAGAGGATTTACAACAGGTCTTGTAACGGAATGTCCTGCAAGACGTGAGCCGACGCCAAGCTTTTTATTGAACTTATAGCGTCCGAATCTTGCAAGGTCATATCTTCTTGCGTCGAAGAAAAGATTATTCAGATGTGTAACGGCGCTGTCAACTGTAGGCGGTTCACCCGGACGGAGCTTTCTGTAAATTTCCAGCAAAGCTTCTTCTCTGTTGGCAGTAGTATCCTTCTGAAGAATTGTCTGTTTTAATCTTTCATCGCTGTTGAACATTTCCTCGATTTCAGCATCTGTACCGATACCGATAGCACGAATGAAAGTTGTAATCGGGATTTTTCTGTTTTTATCAATTCTTACATAAACAACATCGTTTGAATCCATTTCATATTCAAGCCATGCGCCTCTGTTAGGAATTACTGTGGTTTTAAAGAGGTCCTTACCGGTTTTATCCTTATCAAAAGCATAATAAACCCCCGGAGAACGTACCAGCTGTGAAACAATTACACGTTCTGCACCGTTGATTACAAATGTTCCGCTGTCAGTCATCAGCGGCAGATCTCCCATATAAACCTCAGACTCTTTAATAATACCTTTCTCCATATTATTAAGTCTTACAGTCACACGAAGAGGAGCAGCGTAAGTTACATCACGCTCTTTACATTCGGCAATAGTATACTTAGGCTCTTCATCAAAGCGATAGTCTACAAAACTAAGCTCAAGCACGCCGTTGTAATCGGTTACAGACGATACATCTCTGAATACTTCCTTCAAGCCCTCATCCAGAAACCACTGATATGATTTTTTCTGTACTTCAATCAGATTCGGCAGATCCAAGACTTCGTTAATCTTAGCAAAACTCTTTCGGGTATTTTTGCCAAGCTTTACGTCCTTGACGTTCACCATAGGGTTAATCACTCCTTAATAAATTTGTAAAATACTGTGAATCCATTCGATTTGATTCTGAATTAATTCACCTTATTTTTCAATAGGTTTATATGGACCAAATACCGATTTTTCGCTTTTTGCGGCAAAGCGCCCCAACAAAAAAGGTACAAAAGTCCATTATGATACACTATAGTATTCTACTACATAAAATGTCAAATGTCAAGGATTTTCAAGGCTCTGTTTTCCAATTTTTATAAAAACAGCGATTTGCACAAAACACTTAAATATAAGTGCGAAAACTTTGGCTGTGTAATTTCTGTGTCCATTTCGTAACTTTTTTGTTAAACTAATTGACTTCCTTAATATTTCAGACATAAAAAACTGCCGCACAAAATGCGGCAGCAATTTAAAAACACATTAATTTTTCATTTTTTCATTCTCCTGCTTATGAGTAACGGTAGGCAGATCTCCGCTTACCCCTTCAGTTGCGTCAGGTACAAAACAAGTCTTAATGGTCATAAGGATTATCTTTAAATCAAGCATTACCGACTGATGCTCAATATACATCAAATCAAGTTTCAGCTTGTCATAAGGCGTGGTATTGTATTTACCCATTACCTGTGCATATCCTGTCAGCCCTGCTTTTACCTTTAGTCTGTACTTGAATTCAGGCATTGTTTCACAGTACATTTCAGTCAGCTCAGGACGCTCAGGACGCGGGCCGACAAATGACATATCCCCTTTAAGAATATTGAAAAGCTGCGGCATTTCGTCAAATCTGATTTTTCTTATAATCTTGCCCACAGGTGTAATTCTGTCATCATTTTTGCTTGCAAGCCTTGCAACGCCGTCTTTTTCGGCATCAGATATCATACTGCGGAATTTATATACATAAAATGATTTTCCGTTGAGAGTAAGTCTTTCCTGCTTGTATAAAACACTTCCCCCGTCATAGCACTTGATCGCAATTGCTGTAATCAGCATAAACGGCGAAAGCACAATTATAGCAATCAATGAGAATATAATATCAAATGTTCTCTTAATGAGTACACGGTCAAAGGAAAGTCCGTCATTCCTGTTAAGCAAAAGCGGAGTGTCAAACAAATGGAAGTCCTCGGCGCCTCTTATAATAATGTCAGATATTTTAGGATTCAGATATGTTCTTATGGACTTGTCAAGACAGTATTTCAAAAGCTTGTTTCTCAGTCCGTTAGGCACATCTGAAATAATTACTGCATCATATTTCAGAATCTCATTTTTTATGTATTCAATATCATTGTTACAGCTGATTGATTTGCAGATTTTATACTTGTCGGTCCGGTTGCTCATCTTTTTCACAAGGTCTGCTGCGTTGACATTTCCATATATAATAACCATTTTTCTCGGCGGATAAATTTCAGAGAACAGTTTTGTAAAACCAATGCTCCAGACCAAAGCTATTGCGATTTCAATAATCGTCAGAACAAGCATGGGAACAACTGTCAGACGTCCTCTGCCGATAAGGCTGATAACCACAAATGCCACAATGTTTGAACCGAGAATACCTAAGATCTGTGAACCGAAAAGTCCCGTCCATTTGTGATATCCTACTCTGAAACCGCCCAGATTCTTGGTAAACAATATATATTCCAATCCATACAGGCAGAACATCAATATATTTCCGTTGTGCCAGAACGGGTCAAGCATTCGTTTGTTGTAAAAATCATTCCATACAGTATCGAATGCAAAAACAAATATGGCTATTATAATAAGAGATGCCAGAAACTTTAAAATTCTTTTATAATTTTCTTTGCTGAACATGGCAAGCTCCTTTCAGTATTATTCCATTAATAATGAATCAATTTTCATTGATTTGAGTATAGCATAAAACAACAAAATAATCAATAAAATCTTCTATTTTTCATTATTTTTCAGCTTTTTATCACATTTACCTTCAGCTGTCAGCTGAAAGCTTTCCTCTGTTATTTGCATTATAAGACTGTCGGGAACATCCGACTGAAGATAAACTGTGTTCCAAAGCCGCTTGTTCATATGATATGCAGGAATAACACCTTTGTAAACCTTTCGGTAAAATTCAGCAGACATAGGTTCGCATTTCAGGTTAACAATATCTTTTCCGTTTAATTCCATAACCAATGCAAACCACTTTTTGCTCTGCCTGTGTCTTGCAGCATATGTGGAAAAATCCTTGTCAAAGGGCTGATCCACCAAGGTGTCGGGCAGCCCTCTGCAAAATTCAAGATAATCTTCTTTGGTCATTATTTCTCAAATACGGAGCATGGCTTTGAAGTTTTCTTTATGCCGTTCTCACCGTTTACAAGCTTTTCGCCCCATTCTTTTGTGAGGTTTTCACCTGTCCAGTCATCAGTAAGGTCAAGATATTCAACTCCTCCGCCGTTGCCTTTCCAGCTCCAACCCAAATATCCTATGTTCTGCTCTGTGCAGTACTTCATAATATAGTCTTCGTCGACATCACCGTCAGAATGGTCAAAACCAAACTCGCCTACGCATACGCAAAGACCCTGCTCTCTGATAGAGTCAAGCGTTGTTTTGATTTTTTCAGCTGTGCCTCCTGCGCTGCCATAGAAATGAACTGCAAACATGGTATTTTTCAGCTCATCGGTATTGAAAACTTCTTTGCCGTAATCAATAACCGACTGCGGATACTGTCCCCAGCCTGCCGAGTCTATAAGAAGAGTGTTCTTGATTCCTGCATCACGGAGCTTTGGAATGGCTTTTTTGTAACCGTCACGCCATTCCTCGCCTCTCCAGCTGCCGAACCATTCGTTTGCAATGTTCAGAATAACATAGTCTTCCTGTCCTGCAAGAGCATCTTTCATTTCAATCCAGTAATTAACGGC
>JBJFBR010000105.1:0-1507 GCA_051888545.1 Oscillospiraceae bacterium | reverse complement strand
TGATTTATTCCTCTCATTACAAATTCGTTGCCGTTTGCGTCCAGAAGCTTTGTACCGTCCACCTTAAAACCTTCCTTAGCCTCTGCAGCAGGAGCAGAATATTCCTGTTCAGAGCTTGTTTCAGCCTTGCTTTCATTTTTGTCAGAGCTGTCTGTGCAGCCTGTCATTGCAAAAATCATTATTATAGGCAAAAGTATAGAAAATAATTTTTTCATAGCACTAATCCTTTCCTGTCCAAAAAAGCCGTACCACTGAGGTGATACGGCTAATTTAAGCTTAAATCATTTTTGATTAGATTGAAGAATGTGATTTAACATATTCAACAACTTCGTCAACTGTTGTGAATGCCAAGCCTACGCAAGTATCAGCACAACCATAGTAAATTGCAATTCTTCCTGTATCTGCATCGCAAAGAGCTGAGCATGGGAATGTTACGTTCTGAACGTCACCAACGCACTCATATGTTTCACGAGGATTGATGAGATATTCACCGCATCTGTACTTAACCTTCCAAGGCTCGTCAATATCAAGAATGCAAGCTGAGAAGCTGTATACGAAACCGTTGCAGGATTCAAGAACGCCGTGATAGAATACAAGCCAACCTTCTGATGTTTCAATCGGAATAGGACCTGCACCGATCTTCTTTGATTCCCAAGGCTTGTAAGGTCCCATAACGTGACGATGCTCGCCCCAGTACTTCATATCAGGTGACTGTGAAAGATACATATCACCAAATGGTGTATGACCTGAGTCAGAAGGTCTTGAGAACATTACATACTTGCCGTTGATTTTTCTTGGGAACAAAACGCCGTTTCTGTTGAATGGAAGGAATGCGTTTTCAAGCTGATAGAATGTTTTGAAATCTTCTGTATAGCCTACGCCGATTGTTGGCTTCCAGTCATAAGCGTTGCACCATGTAATATAATATTTGCCGTCAATGTAGCAGCATCTTGGGTCATATCCATAGCCCCATACGTTAACTTCTTCAGTAGCCTTGTCAGCCTGAACAAAAACAATCTTGTCAGGGTTGATGTTCCAATGAATACCGTCATCGGAGAAACCGGCGTGAAGTGACATATTTCTTTCCTTGTCATCTACACGGAAAACGCCTGCAAATTTGCCTTCAAAAGGAACAACTGCACTGTTGAAAATTGAATTTGATGTTGGGAGAAGGTCTCTTGGAATAACAGGGTTGTTATCATATCTCCATACTACGTCTTTACAGCCTTCTGGTCTATCCTGCCAAGGCATGTTCGGAAGTGACTGACCGTTTACGATTTTTACGCTCATTTATAAATTCCGCCTTTCATAAAATATACTTTTTTAAGATATATCAAAGGGCATACTACACCTCTGATAAACTCTATACTATATTAAACCATAAATTTTACTTTTTTTCAAGTACTATTTCAAATTTATTTTGCGTTTTACTGCTTGTTCACACAATATTTACAATTTTTCAGGTAAAAATTTGTAAGCTATTCATATGGGCAAAATAGGATTTTTT
>JBJFBR010000104.1:0-2867 GCA_051888545.1 Oscillospiraceae bacterium | reverse complement strand
TATATCCCATTTTGGTTATTACCGAAAGCTCATAGTCCAATCGCTTGTATGCTTCTGCACTGGGGTTGTCATATCTTTCATGGAGACCTTTTTTACATAAATCACGCAGGTATTTTTCATTGTTTTCTACACCGTCAATATGAAAATAAGGCAATTTTGTTTTCCCAAATTCAAAGCTTATGTTGCATTGCTCGGCTATTATCGCTGTATTAGAGATAGCTTCCTGACAAGAGGGAAAAAGCTCTGACATTTCCTTCTCACTTTTTATGTAAAACTCTTCAGTAGGAAATTCCAGTTTATTAGGCTCATCAATAGTAGTGCCTGTTGAAATACAGGTCAAAACCCTCTGAACATATGCATCTTCTCTCTGCAAATAGTGAGCATCATTTGTTGCAGCTAGAGGTATCCCTGTATCTTTTGACAGTTTTATGAGCAAAGGTATAATCCTTGTTTCTGCATCAAATTTATGATTCTGAATTTCGATATAGTAGTTCCCTTTGCCAAAAATATTCTGATATTTCAAAGCTGTGGATTTTGCACCTTCATAATCACCGTTAGAAAGCTTTCTTGGTATTTCGCCAGCCAGACAAGCTGATAAGCATATTAAGCCTTCGTGATATTTTTCCAGCAACTCAATGTCAATTCTTGGACGGTTATAAAACCCCTCGGTGTATCCTAATGAAACCATTTTTATCAGATTCTGATAACCTGTATTGTTCTTGCAGAGAAGTATCAAATGATAAGGAGATGAGTCAAGCTTTGCAACTTTGTCAAATCTTGTTCTTGGCGCAACATAAACCTCACAACCAATTATAGGCTTAATTCCTTGTGCAAGACATTCATTGTAAAACTCAACTGCTGCAAACATATTTCCATGATCTGTTACTGCACAAGCAGTTTGTCCCAGTTCTTTTATACGACAAACAAGCTGCTTGATTCGGCATGCACCGTCAAGCAGCGAGTATTCACTATGAACATGTAAATGAACAAAATCACTCATTGTATTTCTCCGTTATTTTTATTTCGAATATCACTTGCTACATCTGCAATTCTGGCGAGTCGGTGGTTAGCACCGGAACGTGAAATAGGCGGATTCAAAGCCTGAGAAAGCTCCTGCAGCGTATAATCAGGGTTTTCATACCTCATTCTTGCAATTTCCTGTAAATTTTCAGGCAAACTGTCAATTCCTATTGTATTATCAATAAGTTCAATATCTTCAATTTGCTTTTCAGCAGCTTTAAGTGACTTTTCTATATTTGCATTATCGCAATTTACAGCTCTGTTAATTTTATTTCTCATATCCTTGAATATTTTTGTATTCATAAAATCAAAGGAAGAATTAACAGCACCCATAATCGTAAGCATATCAATTATATTTTCAGATTCTTTTATGTATACTATCTGATGATTTTTTCGTGCAGCCTGCTTTGGAAGAATATTAAAATTATCAATAATCAGAGCTCCGAATAAATTGCAAAGCCCCAAAGTAGGTAATACAAATTCAAGATGATATTTCTTTTCCGGATTATTGACAGAACCACATGAAAGAAAAACTCCTGATATTAATTGTGGATAAAATTTTTTCTTTGGCAAAAGTGTATTTTCAATTTTCAGTTCTAAATCAATTTTAAAATATTCAAAAATTTTTCTTATATCATCAACATTGTTAATAGATAAATTATATAGAATGTTTGAATTTTTTCTGCTTGTAGTCAATTCTTCTATAGCATTTTGATTGCCGCATATTCTTTGAATATTCTTAATAAAGAATTCAGCAACCGATTCATTTTCAGTTAAAAATAGTATCTGTGTGTTGCTGATTTCGTTGCAGGTCATTAAAATTCCCAAAAGGCAAGCGTCAGCCTTAGATTTCGAATTTATTTTGCTAATAATTTCTTCCTTGACTTTATGGGAAAATGATATTTCATCAGACATATAATCCTCCGATTAGTGCTTGTCTATATCTCTGTGAGATATTCTTACATTAAAACCTTTTGAATGTAAATGTTTTGCAACTGCTTCGGCAAAAGTAACACTTCTGTGCTTTCCACCTGTGCATCCGAACGCAGCAACAAGCTGAGCTTTTCCTTCCTTTTGATATAAAGGAATAAGAAAATCTATCAGATCTGTCAGTTTGCCAAGCAGTGTTTTTGCGTCATCAAATTTCATAACATATTCCGATACATCTTTGTCTAATCCGGTTTTTTCTTTTAATTCAGGAATGTAATATGGATTAGGCAGACATCTTACATCAAAAATCAAATCTGCATCAGTCATAGGACCATATTTAAATCCAAAAGACCTGATATCAATGTGCATATAGTCATTATTGCTTTCAAGAAACAATGAATTTATTTGTTCTCTGCATTGTGCAGAAGATAAATTTGAAGTATCAATATAATAATCCATAAAAGAATTTATCGGCAAAAGCATTTTTCTTTCCAATTCAATAGCCTTGGCAATATTACCGTTTGCCTTCTCATCCAAAGGATGCTTTCTTCTGGTTTCCTTGTATCTGCGTATAATAGCATCATCCGTGGAATCCAGAATCAGTACCTTTACGTTATATTTGTTATTCTTTAATTCAACAATAGTTTCCTTTAATTCAGAAAAAAAGTCACCGCTTCTTACATCTGCTACAAAAGCGACCTTACTTATTTTTTCTTCAGTGTTTGCACAGAGTTCAGCAAACTTAAGAATAAGTGCAGGAGGCATATTATCTATGCAGTAATAGCCGATATCTTCCAAAATATTTAATACTGTTGATTTTCCTGAACCCGATACTCCGGTTACAATAATAATTTGCATATTTACCTGGTATAATTAAATCATCCCCCAGCAAACGATTAAATTACACATATCCTTTC
>JBJFBR010000103.1:10152-16451 GCA_051888545.1 Oscillospiraceae bacterium | reverse complement strand
GCAAGCTGCTTTTCAGCATCAGTTTCTTCTTCCTCTTCCTCTTCTTCAACAACTTCTTCTTTTTTCCTCAGATTCTGAAGTTTATTGATGAACTTAATCAATACAAATACGCAGAAAGCTGTGATCAGGAATGTGATAATTGCTGAAATAAATGCACCGAAGTTAAGTGTCGGGTGATTTCCCCAAGGAATTGTAACAACGAGATCGTTAAAGTTGATGCCGGCAATAATCATTCCGATGAAAGGCATAAGAATGTTTTCTACTAAAGCATTAACAATAGCAGTAAAAGCACCGCCGACTACAACGCCGACTGCCATATCAATTACGCTGCCACGGGAAATGAATTCCTTGAATTCAGCTAAAAAGTTTGAGATAAACCCCTTTTTCTTTTCAACAGGTTTGTTTGTCTGTTCTGCCATTTTGAATCAATCCTTCCATAATATCATTTTATTATTATAATTATATCACAATGGTATCAAAAATGCAATAGTTGTATAAAATCTTTTAATTTAAGATTAATATCGACGTAACATTGCATATTTCTATCTTTTATAATTGTGAACAAATTTGCAAAAGTGTTGAAAACTCTGTTGAAAATGTTTAAAACTATGGTATTTGCTTGCTTTGATTGTTGAAAATAAGAGGAGTTTTCAACAATAGTACATTTTTTAACGCAGTTATAAAACAGCATAATTAAAAAAAGCAGCATTTTTGTTAAATGCTGCTGATAAATGCAATATTAAAGTATTATTGAGCAGTACTGTCTTTGTCTGTAAGCTCAAATTTATAGCCCACACCCCAGACTGTCTTGAGTGACCATTGGTCTGAAACTCCTTCAAGCTTTTCACGAAGACGTTTAACGTGAACGTCAATGGTACGTGAATCGCCGTAGTATTCAAATCCCCATACCTCATCAAGCAGCTGATCTCTTGTATAAACTCTGTTTGGATGTGAAGCAAGGTGGAATAAAAGCTCAAGCTCCTTTGGGGGAGTATCAAGCACTACCCCGTTAACTCTAAGTTCATAGCGTGTCATATTTACAACAAGCTTGTCATACTTGACTTCTTTTATCTCAACTTCATTTTTTGTTTGTCCCATACGGCGGCAGACAGCTTTTATTCTGGCGATAACTTCCTTTGTATCGAAAGGCTTGACAATATAATCATCGGCACCAAGCTCAAGACCGAGGACCTTGTCAAAAGTTTCTGATTTTGCAGTAATCATAATAAGAGGCGCATTGGCTCTTTTGCGTATCTCTCGGCAAACCTGCCAGCCGTCAATTCCGGGGAGCATTATATCAAGCAAAATAATATCAGGCTTCAGGGCATTGTATTTAACTACAGCCTCGTCACCGTCAAATGCAAGTATGACGCCATATCCTTCTTTTTCAAGGTAGAGTCGGAGAAGTTCGCCTGAGTTCTTGTCGTCGTCAACAACTAATACTTTTCCCAATGACATATATATCTTCCTTTCAAACAAAATAAATTACAATGAAAATTATTTTATTGCTATTTTAACAAAAATGATATAAAATCTTGCTTAAAGTTCAATAAAAATTAAGCAAACTTTGAACAATTCATTTATTTTTTACAATTATAGATTTATTATAGCAAATTACGTACAAGAATTATTGCTATTTGTATGTATAAAATATGTCTAAATTATAAATCCATATATAATATAATATCAGAGATGATTTTTGTCAATTAACAGATTGTACAAATGGAACAATAATATTATATGTTATTTGTATATAGTACCAAAGTTTGTGAAAAGTGCGTGAATACACTTGCATTTTCAGAAAAAAGTGTTAGAATATAATTAGCACTCAGAGATAAAGAGTGCTAACAATCAAAAGACAAGAGTGCTAAAAATTTAGAAATCGGCAAGATGTATAAATTAATGCACAATTAAAAAGAAGGAGAGATTTGACATGAACATTAAACCATTGCAGGACAGAGTAGTTGTCAAAATGACAGAAGCTGAGGAAAAAACAGCAGGCGGAATTATTCTTACAGGTTCAGCAAAGGAAAAGCCTGAAGTTGCCGAAGTTATTGAAGTCGGTCCGGGAAAAGCTGATGTAACAATGGAAGTTGCAAAAGGTGATAAGGTTCTTATTTCCAAGTATGCAGGCACAAATGTTAAGCTTGACGGAGAAGAATACATTATCTTAAAGATGGACGACATTCTTGCAGTAGTTAAATAATAAAAAGTATATATAATTTTGGAGGTAATGAGTTATGGCAAAGGATATTATTTATGGTGAACAGGCTAGAAAGTCTTTACAGGCAGGTATTGATAAGCTTGCAGATACAGTAAAAATCACAATGGGACCAAAAGGCAGAAATGTTGTTCTGGATAAATCATACGGCAGCCCATTGATCACAAATGACGGTGTAACAATCGCTAAGGAAATCGAGCTTGAAGATCCATTTGAAAATATGGGTGCACAGCTTGTAAAGGAAGTTGCCACAAAGACAAACGATGCAGCAGGCGACGGTACAACAACAGCTACACTTCTGGCACAGGCATTGGTTCGTGAAGGTATGAAGAATATTGCAGCAGGTGCAAACCCAATGGTACTCAAAAAAGGTATGTCAAAGGCAGTTGACACAGCAGTTGACACACTTATTGCAAATTCAAAGAAAATTGAAGGTTCAGCAGATATTGCAAGAGTTGCTACAGTATCATCAGGAGATGAAACAGTAGGTAATCTTATTGCTGAGGCTATGGAAAAGGTTTCTGCTGACGGCGTTATTACTATAGAAGAATCAAAGACTGCTGAAACATACAGCGAAGTTGTTGAAGGTATGCAGTTTGACAGAGGATACATTGCTCCATATATGGTAACAGATACAGAAAAAATGGAAGCAGTTCTTGATAACCCTTACATTCTCATTACAGACAAGAAGATTTCAAATATTCAGGAAATTCTTCCGCTTCTCGAAAAGATCGTTCAGAGCGGCAAGAAGCTCCTCATCATTGCTGAGGACGTTGAAGGCGAAGCACTTTCAACTCTCGTTGTAAACAAGATAAGAGGAACATTTACATGTGTAGCAGTCAAGGCTCCCGGCTTTGGCGACAGAAGAAAAGAAATGCTTGAAGATATTGCTACACTTACAGGCGGTCAGGTTATTTCTGAGGAAATCGGTCTTGAGCTTAAAGATACAACTATAGATCAGCTTGGTCAGGCAAGACAGGTTGTAGTTCAGAAGGAAAACACTATTATAGTTGACGGTGCAGGAGATTCTGACGCAATCAAGGCAAGAGTAAACCAGATCAAGTCACAGATTGAAGCTACAACTTCTGATTTTGACAAAGAAAAGCTTCAGGAAAGACTTGCAAAGCTTGCCGGCGGTGTTGCAGTAATCAAGGTTGGTGCGGCTACCGAAGTTGAAATGAAAGAAAAGAAAATGAGAATTGAAGATGCCCTTGCAGCTACAAAGGCAGCAGTTGAAGAAGGCATTGTTGCAGGCGGCGGCACAGCACTTATCAACGCACTTCCAACAGTTAAAAAGCTTTGCGATAAGCTTGAAGGCGATGAAAAGACAGGTGCACAGATTGTTCTCAGAGCATTGGAAGAACCAATCCGTCAGATTGCAGCAAATGCAGGTCTTGAGGGCAGCGTAATCATTGACAAGATTATCCGTTCAAGAAAGCTTGGTTATGGTTTCGACGCATACAACGAAAAGTATGTTGACATGATTCCATCAGGAATTGTAGACCCAACAAAGGTTACACGTTCAGCATTGCAGAATGCAGCATCAGTTGCATCAATGGTTCTCACAACTGAAAGCCTTGTTGCAGATATCAAAGATCCTGCTGCAGACGCAGCAGCTGCAGCCGCAGCAAATGGCATGGGCGGCGGAATGTATTAATTCCCACCGAATAATATAGATTTAAGGAGCAGGCTTTAAGCTTGCTCCTTTTTTATATGTAAAATCAGTATGAATTTATGCTTTAAAGCATTGAAATTTCACTGGAAAAGTAGTATAATATTAATGTTTATTATATATGGAGAGGGTGATATAATGCGCTCAAGCGGTATTCTTATGCATATTTCCTCTTTGCCGGGAGAATACGGCATAGGAAAGCTGGGAAAAGAAGCATATGCGTTTGCAGATTTTCTGAAAAAAGCAAAGCAGAAATACTGGCAGGTCTTGCCCTTATCACCCACAAGCTATGGTGATTCACCCTATCAGAGCTTTTCGGTATATGCGGGAAATCCATATTTCATAGATTTTGAAACTCTTGAAGAACAGGGACTGCTGAATTCAGAGGAATACAAGTCGGTAAAATGGGAAATAAAACCGGATACTGTGGACTATGGTTTGATTTATGAGGAGACTTTCAGCGTTCTGAAAAAGGCATACAACCGTTTTGCAAAGAATAAGCCTTCTGAATATAATGATTTTCTAGAGGAAAATGTTTTTTGGGTTTATGATTACGGACTTTTTATGGCATTGAAATTTGCTCACAATGGAAAAGCATGGACCGAATGGGAAAAGCCTTTGCGAATGTATGAGAAAAAAGCTGTGAATAAGGCTCGCATACAGTACAGGGAAGAAATAGATTTCTGGTGCTTTGTACAGTTTGAATTTTATTGTCAGTGGAGCAAGCTGAAGAAATACTGCAACTCTTTGGGTATAGAGATAATCGGTGACATTCCGATATATGTTGCTCTGGACAGCGTAGAAGTCTGGACGCAGCCTGAATATTTTCAGCTGGACAAAAATAAAGATCCCATTGATGTGGCAGGCTGTCCCCCTGATGCGTTTACGGATTCCGGACAGCTTTGGGGAAATCCCCTTTATAACTGGAAGTATATGAAAAAGGACGGCTATAAATGGTGGATAAACCGCATAAAAGCGGCTTTTGAAATGTATGATGCGGTGAGAATTGATCATTTCAGAGGCTTTGAAAGCTATTATGCCATACCTTTTGGACGAAAAGATGCAAAAGTCGGTGAATGGCGGAAAGGTCCGGGCATAAAGCTGTTTAAAGAAATTGAAAAAAAGCTTGGAAGACAAAAAATCATAGCTGAGGATTTAGGTTTTCTTACTAAAAAGGTGAGAAAAATGCTGAAAGCAAGCGGTTATCCGGGAATGAAAGTGCTGGAATTCGCTTTTGACAGTGAAGGAAAAAGTGAATATCTGCCCCATAATTTTGCAAGTACAAACTGCGTCTGCTATACGGGGACTCATGATAACGATACCCTGGCAGGCTGGGTAAAAACTCTGTCGCCCCGGGATTTGAAATTCTGTCGGGAGTACCTTGGGGTTAGCAAAAACAAGGATATCCCTAAACGAATGATAAGGCTCGCATGGGCAAGCAATGCGGATACGGCTGTCGCTCAGATGCAGGATTTTCTGGAACTTGGCACAGAGGCAAGGATGAATGTACCTTCAACATTGGGAGATAATTGGTGTTGGCGATGTAAAAAGGAGCTTATCAATGATGAGCTTGCAGAAAAAATTGCAAAGCTGACAAAGCTTTTTGACAGAAACCGATTTGATGACAATAAAAAAACGGAGGAATAAACTAATGGCAATGGAAGCAAATTTAAAAAATCTTATGGCGTACAGACCTGAGATCAAGGTGCTTGACGCAACAATCAGAGACGGCGGACTGGTAAACAATTTCAGATTTACCGATGAATTTATCAAAGACCTGTATAAAACAAATATAGCAGCAGGTGTGGACTATATGGAATTCGGCTACAAAGCGTCAAAAGCAATGTTCAATCCTGATGATTTCGGAAAGTGGAAATTCTGTGATGATGATGATATTTATGCTATTGTGGGCGATAATGATACTAACCTGAAAATTTCCGTAATGGCAGATGTGGGACGCTGTGACTATAAAGAAGATATTCGTCCGAAAAGCGAAAGTCCTGTTGACCTTGTGCGTGTTGCCACATATATTCATCAGATCCCTACAGCATTGGAAATGATTGAAGACGCAGCAAACAAAGGCTATGAAACAACCTGCAACATTATGGCTATTTCAAATGCACAGGAATCTGACGTTGAGGTTGCACTTGAAATGCTTTGCAAAAGCAGTGTAAACGGAATATACATTGTTGACAGCTACGGCGCACTTTATCCTGAAGAAATTCACAGAATTTCAGAAAAATATCTTGAAATGGGCGATAAATACGGCAAGACCATAGGAATTCACGCTCATAACAATCAGCAGCTTGCATTTGCAAACACTATTCAGGCTTTGAGCATTGGAGTTAATATGCTGGACGCAACAATGGACGGTATGGGCAGAGGTGCAGGCAACTGTGCAATGGA
>JBJFBR010000103.1:6324-10052 GCA_051888545.1 Oscillospiraceae bacterium | reverse complement strand
GTTCTTTCGTTGCTCGGGTGGTCGATAACTTCCTCAGGCTTGCCTTGCTCTACAATTACTCCGCCGTCCATAAAAATAACTCTGTCGGAAACGCTTCTCGCAAAATCAATCTCGTGGGTTACTATTACCATTGTCATTTTTTCAGCGGCAAGCTCTCTTAAAACTTTCAGTATTTCTGCTGTAAGTTCAGGGTCCAGTGCAGAAGTCGGCTCATCGAAAAACAGCATTTTAGGATTCATCGCAAGTGCTCGTGCTATGGCAACACGCTGCTGCTGTCCGCCTGAAAGCTGATACGGATAGTAGTTTTCTTTGTCGGAAAGCCCTATTTTTTCAAGCAATGCTCTTGCCTCATCAAATACTTCATTTTTTTCACGTTTCTGAACATGTATAGGTGCGTCGGTAAGATTTTTCATTACCGAATAGTGAGGAAATAGATTAAAATTCTGAAATACAAGTCCGAAATATCCACGAATCCTTTTAAGCTGTTCTTTGCTTGCATAAACAGGAGTACCGTTTTGTGTAGCTACCGCTGTTTCTCCGCAGTAGCTGATTTCTCCTCCGTCTATTTTTTCAAGCATACTCATACATCTGAGCAGCGTTGATTTTCCGGAGCCTGACGGTCCGAGAATGGAGATAACCTCGTTTTCGGCAACTGAAAGACTGATGTCTTTAAGAACCTGCAAGTCGTCAAAGCTCTTTTTTATTTCTTTTACTTCAAGTAAATTATTTGCCATTTTCAATCACCTCTATCTGTAATAATTAAGCTTTTTCTCAATATGATCCATTATAAACGCAACTACAAAGTTGAAGATATAATAGAATACACCTGCAATGAACAATGGCATCATTGTAGTCTGTGCTGCTGCAATCTGTTTTGCCAAAGTAAACATTTCTGTGTAGGAAAGTGCAAATGCCAGAGATGTATCCTTGACAAGAGTAATAACCTCATTGGTGATTGACGGAATAATGTTCTTTATCATCTGCGGAAGAACAATTTTTATATTTGTCTGCATTTTACTGTAGCCCAGAACTTCGCTGGCTTCATATTGTCCTTTAGGGATAGCCTGAATTCCCGAACGGTAAATCTCAGCGAAATATGCCGCATAGTTAACCGAGAAACCTATTATTACCGCAATAAAGCGATATCCCGGAGGAGTTTTTATGCCGAACAGGAAATACGGGCCAAAGAACACCACAAGCAGCTGCAGCATAAGCGGCGTTCCGCGAACTATGGATATGTAAAGCTTGATGAGCCAGCGCAGCGGTGCAAATCTGGACATTCTTCCTGCGGCAACAAGCAAGCCAAGAGGCATTGAAAAGAGCAGGGTAAGAACAAATATTGCGAGAGATGCAAGAAGACCTTCAGCAAGCTGTTTGGAGATATCCAGTATCTTATATGCAAAGCCCTGCTTTTTGTCTGTGCTTGTAGTTTGTGCAGTTTGAGAGGAATCTTCATCGGTTACTTTATCATCTGCTGAAAGGCATACAGCCTCGTCAAGTCCCCATTTTTCCGCAATTTTGGCAAATGTGCCGTCATTGAGCATTTCAATGAGTGCACCCTGGACTTGGTCACGAAGCTCGGTGTTTCCAAGCCGGAATCCTATGCCGTATTTTTCGGTGGAAAGTCGTTCATCCAGCATCTTAAAACCGCCGCCTCGTGATTCAAGCTCATATTTGGCTACACCGATATCCATACATACAGCGTCTACGGCACCTGAATCAAGATTTAAAAATGCACTGTTATAGTCTCCCACCTGCTGGAGCTCTTTAAATGATTCTTTCAGAGCCTTGTTTTCATCTGTAGCGTCTTCTCCGGTAAGGGCGGCAAGTGCCGAGCTGTCAGTCTGAACAGCTACAATTTTTCCCGAGAGATCAGTAAGCTTGGATATTTCTGAGGATTCCTTAACTATAACTACCTGTGAGTTGTCAACATACGGAGTACTCCATGTATAGTCGTTTTCTCTTCCGTTTATGGTAAATCCGTTCCAGATGCAGTCTATTGCACCGGTTTTAAGCTCCATATCCTTTGAATTCCATTCAATAGGCTGTTTTTTCAGCTTCCAGCCGTTACGATTGCATACTTCCTGAGCAAGATCCAGATCAAATCCCACATATTCTCCGTTATCATCTTTGTAGCCGTAGGGCGGGAACTCAGCGTCAAATCCCACAACAAATTCGTTATCTTCCTTGACATTTGCAGAACAGACAAGTGATGAACAGGTTCCGGCAAACAATACTGTGCTGAGAAGCACCACGGCAAATTTGGACAGCAATTTCTTCATAAGCATGACCATTCCTTTCAAGTTGGTTTGCTTTCAAAAAATTTATTGATTTTTACGTTTGCACATAAATTTAATAAAGCGTATTTATATTATATACTATTTCAGCACTTTACTCAAGTAAAATTTGTGAATTTTTTTAAATATATGATAAAAAATTTAAAAATGAGAATATTTACCGTTGTTTTTCAGTTTTATCTGACTGATATTTTTATTAATTTGCTTTAAAATGAGAATAGCACTTGCATTTTAAAGAAAAATGGTGTATTATAGTAATAATGTTTTAGCGATTTTATGCTTGTAAGCTTTAAATTGCTAAAGTACAACGTTTTTGATATGGAGGAAATAAAAATGAGTATGGAATTCAAGAGAAAACTGCCTATTCCACAGGAAGTAAAAGAGCAGTTTCCCGTAACAGACAAGATCAAAAAGATAAAAGAACAGCGTGATGAGGAAATCAGAAAGGTATTTACCTCTGAATCAGATAAATTTCTGCTTATAATCGGACCTTGTTCCGCTGACCGTGAAGATTCTGTTCTGGATTATATCACACGTCTCAGAAAAGTTCAGGACAAGGTTGAGGACAAAATCATAATTGTTCCGAGAATTTATACCAACAAGCCAAGAACAACCGGCTTGGGATACAAGGGTATGGTACATCAGCCGGACCCTGAAAAAGATGAAGATATGCTTGCAGGTCTTATTGCAATCAGAAAGCTGCATACAAAAGCCATTGAGGAAACAGGCTTTACCTGTGCCGATGAAATGCTTTATCCTGAAAACTACCGTTATCTTTCAGACTTGCTTTCATATGTTGCCATTGGTGCAAGATCAGTTGAGGACCAGCAGCACAGAATTACAGCCAGCGGAATGGATGTTCCTGCGGGAATGAAAAATCCTACCAGCGGTGACTTGTCAGTAATGATGAATTCAATTATAGCAGCACAAAGTGAACAGACTTTTATTTACAGAGGCTGGGAAGTAACCACAGACGGAAACCCTCTTGCTCATGCTGTACTGAGAGGATATGTCAACAAGCATGGTCAGCCGCATCCGAACTATCATTATGAGGATCTTGAACTTCTGAGCCTGCTTTACGGTGAAAGAGATTACAAAAATCCTGCGGTTATAATTGATACAAACCACAGCAACTCAGGCAAAAAGTTCTTTGAACAGCCAAGAATCTGCAAGGAAGTTCTCCATTCAATGAGATGCAACAAGAATATTGCAGCCATTGTAAAGGGCTTTATGATTGAAAGCTATATTGAAGACGGCTGTCAGAAAATCGGAAACGGCGTATATGGTCAGTCAATTACCGACCCATGTCTTGGCTGGGAAAAGACTGAAAAGCTTATTTATGAGATTGCAGATCTGCTCTGATTTTATATTGACTTAATACGGATTGCTGTTATATACAGCAGTCCGTTTGTTTTAGAACGTATGTTCTCT
>JBJFBR010000103.1:0-6224 GCA_051888545.1 Oscillospiraceae bacterium | reverse complement strand
GCTTTTGTAATAAGTGATACAACAACTATGGCGATTGACGCACAGATGAATGCAGGGAGAAGTTCGTAAATATCCCATGCACCGCCGATGGGACGAATAACATATTTCCATACAAAAATCACAATTCCGCCTGTTACCATTCCTGCCATTGCACCCCATTTGTTTGAACGCTTCCAGAACAGTGCAAACAATACTACCGGTCCGAAGGTTGCGCCGAATCCTGCCCAGGCAAATGATACAATGGAGAATACCGAGCTGTCAGGATTCCATGCAATTATAATTCCTATTATGGAAATAACAACAAGAGTAACACGGGCAATGATCATTGACGCTTTTTCGGAAAGATTGATTTTCAGCACTCTGTGAACAATATTTTCTGAAACACTTGATGATGCTGCAAGGAGCTGTGAGTCTGATGTAGACATAGTTGATGCAACTATTCCTGCAAGGATAACACCTGCAATAAGAGCAGGAACAACACCGTGTGTGCTCAGAAGATGAGCAATTTTAACTATTACTGTTTCTGATGCAGAGCCTTCAAGAACATCTATAGAACCGTTTGTGCTCATTGCAAGACCTATAACACCAATAACAATGGCAATAGCAAGTGAAATTACAACCCAGACGCTGGCAACACGTCTTGATGTTTTGATTTTATTGCTGTCTTTGATTGCCATAAATCTTAAAAGAATATGCGGCATACCGAAGTATCCGAGTCCCCATGCAAGAGTTGAGGCAATTTTGATAATTCCGTAAGGATCGGAGCTGTGAGTTGCAGCATTGTATGTGGCATTTACTGAAAGATATCCCGGAAGGGCTTTTGCATTGTCCACTACTGCTGAAAAGCCTCCCGCAACATTTACCCCAAAGCAAAGCACAACTATAAGCGCTATGGTCATAACAATACTCTGAACAAAGTCGGTTGTGCTTGCAGCAAGAAAACCTCCAAGGCAGGTATAAGCAAGAATAATCAATGCACTTATAATCATTGCTACATGATAATCAATTCCGAAAAGGCTGGAGAAAAGTTTTCCGCATGCAGCGAATCCTGAACCAGTATAAGGGATAAAGAAAATTATAATGATTATCGCTGCAATGGCCAGAAGAATATTCTTTTTGTCACGATATCTGTTTGAAAAGAAATCAGGAATGGTTATGGAGTTGTTTACCTGCGAATAATTCCTGAGACGTTTCGCAACTATAAGCCAGTTTACATATGTACCAATGGCAAGTCCTATAGCTGTCCAGCCTGCATCGGCAATACCTGTGAGATATGCAACTCCCGGCAAACCCATAAGCAGCCAGCTGCTCATATCAGAAGCTTCGGCACTCATTGCAGTAACAAGCGGTCCGAGACGGCGGCCGCCAAGATAAAAGTCGCTGACATTTTTGTTTTTTCTTGAGCTTCGTATACCTATATATAATATTATAAGCAAATATAATATTATGGATACAAGCATCAAAACTTTTTGTGTTGTTTCAGACATAGTTTTACTCCTTATTTTTTATTTTTGTAAATTTAAAAAAGTACTTATATATTATACTAAAAAAACAAACCAATATCAATAGTTCCTTAAAAAAATTTACAAATTATCGGGATTTATTTTGTATTATACAGTATCTAAAAAAGGGATTTTTTAACATAAATATTTGTATAATATCACAATAACACATATTTTGGTCAAAGTATATGAAAAAGACTTTTGACAGTTGTGCAAGATAACACATTTTAAGAATTTTTTGAACAAAATGATTATTTTGATTGACAAATTGAATAAGCTATTGTATAATATATACATACGGTAAGCGAAAATGTATTACACCTTGCTTATATAAATTTAATGAAAAGCGGAAATACTTTTCGGACTGAACGTAATACTATATTCTATTTAATGGAGGAATTAACAATGAACATTAAAAAGGTAATTTCTATGGCATGTGCAGCTTCACTTGGCCTCACAATGCTTGCTTCATGTGGCAACAATTCAACCAGCTCAGACAGCAAGGGTTCCGGAGACGGAAAGAAAGCAGAACTTACAGTTTATACAAACCGTACAGACCGTGTTGATGACGGCTCACTTGATAAAATGACAGATGCGTTTGAAGAGGAAAACAACTGCACAGTTAAGTATATCGGCTTAACAGATTATTCAACAGATATCAAGACAAAGATGACAACTAAGGATTACGGCGATGTTCTGATGATCCCTGATGATGTAGAACTTAAGGATCTTAAAAACTACTTCGTTCCTCTTGGAACATATGACGAGTTAAAGGATACATATCAGTGGGTTAACAAGAAGATGGATGATACCAAGACTGTTTATGGTATTCCTTACGGCGGTACAGCTACCGGTATTCTTTATAACACAAAGG
Organism: Oscillospiraceae bacterium; assembly: GCA_051888545.1. Taxonomy (GTDB): domain Bacteria; phylum Bacillota; class Clostridia; order Oscillospirales; family Ruminococcaceae; genus FB2012. The sequence continues at coordinate 3,848 of JBJFBR010000103.1, read as the reverse complement.
TTTGGAAAGACGCAGGAATTACAGAGCTTCCAAAGACTCCTGAAGAATTCATCGCAGATTTGAAGCAGATCAAGGAAAAAGAGCCTGATGTAGTTCCTTACTATACAGAATATCATGATGCTTGGACAATCGCTCAGTGGGACAGCCTGGTTCTTTCAGCAGCAGGCGATCCTGATTACAAGAACAAGACACTTCTTCAGGATAAGAAGGATTTGTTTGACAAGGACGGCGGTTTCTACAAGACATACAAGATGCTCTTTGATCTTTATTCAACATCTGAAGTTCTTGAAAAAGACCACGCTACAACAGACTGGGAAAAATCAAAACAGTATTTTGCAGACGGACAGATCGGTTCAATCGTTCTTGGTTCATGGGCTATCAGCCAGTTCCAGGAGAAGGCTGCAGGACATGAAGAAGATATCGGCTATATGCCTGTTCCGATCACAGCAGCAGACGGCAAGCAGTATGCACAGACATCAGCTGACTACTGCATGGGCGTAAGCAAAAATTCTGAGAACCAGGATCTTGCTAAGAAGTTTGTTGAATGGTTTGCAAAGGATTCCGGATTTGCTAAGAACGAGGGTATGCTCTCTACACCTGTAGGCTCAGAACTTCCTGAAAACCTTTCAGCATTTGAAGGCGTTGAACTCTTTGAAGAAGCTGTAACACCTGATGATCTCGTTGGTAAGTTCAATGAAATTGATAAGGCATCTGACATCGGTACTTCACTTGATACATCTGATAACTTTAAGTTCAAGATCGTAGAAGCTGCTTTCGCAGGCAAGGGTGAAGATGAACTCCAGAAGATCTTTGATGACTGCAATAAGAAGTGGGCAGAAGCTCGTGACAGCATCCTTAAGTAATTAATTTTTTGAGATTAATTTAACAGGGGAGGAGGATTTGGTCCCCTCCCCATTATTTTAGGAGGATTCCAAAATGGCAACTAAAAAAAGCAATGCCGGATTTGCCAACTGGTGTAAAACGTATAACGGTCAGAAATACATAACTTCGGTTCTGTTTCTGATAATACCGGTTGCTTTACTGATAGTATTTACACTTATTCCGGCACTTCAGATTATACCTGAAAGCTTTCAGGACAGAGGAATGCTGACCACTGCCGATGATATAAAATTTGTAGGATTTGAAAACTATAAAACCATTTTTACCGATCCTGCTTATTTAGCTACATTTAAAACATGTGCATATTATTTCGTAGGTTCTTTCCTTCAGCAAATTCTTGCACTGTTTATTGCTACGGTTCTTTGCTCTAAGTTGAGAGGTAAAGGCTTCTTTAAGGGTGTTATTTTCTTCCCATATTTGATGAACGGCGTTGCTGTTTCAATCATCTTCCTTAACTTCTTTACTTGCAGTGACGGATTCTCACCTCAGGGACCTTTGAATGAAATTCTTGGTTGGTTCGGAGTAGATCCGATCGTATGGCTTTCTGATATAAGCAAGCCTTGGCTCGCAAATATCTGCTTGGTAGGAGTATCCTTGTGGAGATATATCGGATTTGATATTCTTATGTATATTAGTGCTATTCAGTCTGTAAGCCCTGATCTTTATGAGGCTTGCGACCTTGACGGTGCGAATTCTTTCCAGAGATTCTGGTATATTATTTTCCCAAGCATCAAGCCTATAGTTTCACTTCAGCTTATCCTTGCAGTAAAGGGTGCTATTTCAGTATTCGAAGTTCCGTATATTATGACAAACGGTACAAACGGTACATCAACATTTGTTATGAGAACAATGGAAACAATGTTCAGTAAGGACAAGGTTGGTCTTGCATCAGCAATGGCAGTTGTACTTCTTTTGATTATCATTATCGTAACGCTTATTCAGAAAGCTTTCTTTAAGGACGATACTGTAGAATCACGCAAAAAATCTAAGAAAGGAGCGAAAGCATAATGGCTGATAATGCAATGACTCAAAGCGTAAACCCTAAACAGGGTGTTGCGGCAGCAAAATTCAAAAAATTCTTATCTCTTTTCTTAAGATATCTTGTATTGGTAATAGCATGTTTAATTGTAATCGTTCCTATTATTTATGTATTATTCGGTTCGTTTAAAACTGATAAGGAATTGGTTCAGACAAGTGCTTTTGCTTTGCCTAAGTCTTTTAGTTTAGCAAGCTATGGTGAAGCCTTGTCAAAAGGAAATGTGCTTGTAGGTTTTAAGAATACTGCAATATTGATTGTGGTATGCTGCCTTGGTACTGTAATTACAGGTACTATGACTGCTTTTGTTCTTGACAGATTTAAAACTGTATTTTCTAAAGTGGTTAAAGCAGCTTTCCTGTTTGCTGTACTGCTTCCGAATATTTCAATGCAGGTAACAGTATATCAGATTATGAACAACTTTAATCTTGTTGGAACATATTGGGCACCCATACTTCTTTGGGTTGGTACTGATATTATTTCAATTCAGATATTTGTTCAGTTCCTGAGTCAGATTCCTGTTTCCCTTGATGAAAGCGGTATTGTGGATGGTGCGTCTTATCCCAGAATTTATTGGAGCATTATCCTTCCTAACCTGAAACCGGCTATTGCAACTGTTTTAACAATAAAATTTGTTACAATATACAACGACTTCTACACACCAAAGCTTTATCTGGGCAGTGATCAGCCAGTTGTATCAACAGTTTTGCTTAATATTATGAATCAGACGACGGTAAGTTATTCTGTAGTATTTGCAGGAGTTATTCTATGTATTTTACCTACATTGATTATCTTCCTTACATTGCAGAAATTCATTTATGCAGGACTTGTTTCAGGTGCTGTAAAAGGCTAATAAAAAATTAATGCACGTTCCTTTATGGAGCGTGCATTTTTTTGTTCAGAATATAGTTTCAATAATCTTGCTGGAGTTTTCAGTTGAGTATATCCAATGGTCAATCTGACCTTGATTTATAAAATAGTTGATTTTTCCCGTAGTCGGTGTGTGCTCAAATACATCGACTATTATTAGTTTGACCTTCATTTTATCAGGAATAATTGCCTTTATGTAAACGCTTGCTGATTGACCGGGGTATACATTTTCCTTGACTTCTGCCAGACCTGCAAGGTTAGGCGTAAGCTCAATAAATATGCCATAGCTTTCTACAGAACGCACAATTCCGCCTACTGTTTCACCTACATTAAACAGCGCTGCGTTTTCCTCCCAGGTTCCGAGCAATTCTTTGTGACTGAGGAAAATACGGTCCTTTTCCTTTGATTTTATAACAGCAAAAATGTCCTGACCGTTATAAAATCTGTCATTTGGGTGAGCAATACGTGAAACCGATATGGCATCAATGGGTATAAGGGAGGGTATTCCGCAGCCTATATCCACAAAGCAGCCAAAAGGCTCAAGATGTGTGACTTTTGCGGGGATAACTTCACCAACGTGCATAAGTGATATATAGCCTGCAAAGCATTCTTCCTGAGCCAATCGGCGTGAAAGAGTGAAAATTGGTTTGCCGTCAGCATCATGGGTAATGCCTATTATTTTAAAGCATACGGCTTTGTTGACACGAGAGAGCAGAGCAATATCACGGGTAGAACCGTCAGCAATCCCAATAGCACCCTCCAGTCTTGGAATGATTCCTTTTCCGCATGGCAGGTCAACTATAAGGTTGTGATCATTGTCACATATAATGGCTGTGGCTTCAAGGATAATTCCTTTTGAAAAGGCCTCTGTCATAGATTGTTCAGAGCGTAAATACTGTCGGTTTTCTTTGGTGAAAATAAGCTTTCCTTCGGGAAAATATTTTTGCATTTGTATCCTTCCTTTCAAAAATTCCAGACTATTCGCCTATAATATGGAAAATTCTTTTGTTAGATTTCACTACTAAAGTCTATGCACAGATGT
>JBJFBR010000102.1:9875-16472 GCA_051888545.1 Oscillospiraceae bacterium | reverse complement strand
GTATTTTTGATTATAAAGTCCGTCAACCGAGCGGAAATCAGGTATACCGCTTTCTGTTGAAACTCCCGCACCGCCGAAAAATACTATTCGATTTGACTTATCAATAATTTCCTGCAAAGTCATTATATCATCTCCAAAACAGTTCATAATTAAATTATATCACTCATAAAATTCATAGTCAATTATTTGCGGTGGACTTTTTGCAATAAATATGTTAATATGTTCAAAAGAGGTGTTATCTATGAATAATGAAAAATCACAAAAGGCAATGGAGCTTTTTAAGCAGGGCTATAACTGTTCCCAGTCAGTCATAGGTGCCTGGTGCGAGGAACTGGGACTTGATTTTTCCACAGCAGTAAAGCTTTCTCAGACTTTCGGCGGAGGCATGGGAAGAATGAGAGAAGTTTGCGGTGCCTGCACAGGCGCATTTATGGTGCTTGGGCTGAAATACGGAACTGACAATCCAAAGGATGCCAGTCGCAAAAAACAGGTGTATGAAATAGTGCAGAAATTTGCAAAGAGATTTAAAGAAGTAAACGGCAGGGATACTATAGTGTGCCGGGAATTGCTGGGACTCAGCGGTGCAAGTGCACCCACGCCTGCAAAGAGGACAGCGGAATATTACAAAAAACGTCCATGTGTTGAACTGGTCGGTTTGTCTGCAGGACTTTTAGACGAATTTATCTGAGGTTTTTATGGTTTTTTCTAAGTTTAAAGGTATAATTTTTGACCTGGACGGTACGCTTATATCATCTGAGAGCGTATGGAGCGACATTGATTATCGTTTTCTGAAAAAGCGGGGATATGATGTTCCCCATGATTACTGCAAGGTTGTATCGGCAATGAATTTTTATCAGGCTGCAGTTTACACCAACGATCGGTTTAATCTGAAGGAAAATCTTGATGATATCCAGCAGGAGTGGGCGGATATGGCAAGAGAAGAGTATGCTCACAACATACCCGAAAAACCTGGAGCAGGAGATTTTCTAAGACGGCTGAAAGAAAAGAACATAAAAATAGCTCTTGCAACAGCATCATCAGAACCCCTGTACAAGCCTGTACTGGAACGTTTGGGAATGTATGATTATTTTGATTTTTTTGCAGTTACTGATAATGTAAAGCGTGGAAAAGGCTTTCCCGATATATATGAATATGCCTGCAAAGGCTTAGGGCTGAAAACAGAAGATTGTGCTGTATTTGAGGATATTATTGAGGCTGTGAGGGGCGCAAAGGCAGGAGGTTTTTATACTGTTGCCTGTCTGGACAGGATACATAAAAAGGACTGTGAAGAGATGAAAAAAGAGTCGGATTTTTATTTTTATGATTATGATTTGCTTGAAGTATAGGGAAATATGCCATATATGATTGAAAAATACGCAGGTGTGTGGTATAATAAAAGTATAAATGCAGAAGGGGTGTTATTATGACATATAAGGAAGAATTTATAAAATTTATGGTTGACAGCGGTGTGCTTACTTTTGGCGATTTTACTCTCAAAAGCGGAAGAAAAGCACCGTATTTTATCAACTGCGGAAACTATAAAACAGGCGGACAGCTTGCAAAGCTGGGTGAATTTTACGCTGAGTGCATAAAGGATAACAACCTTGATGTGGAAACGCTTTTCGGACCTGCATATAAAGGCATACCTCTTGCAGTTTCAGCAGCCGCAGGACTTTATAATAAATTCGGAATTGATGTTTCCTATTGCTTTGACAGAAAGGAAGCTAAAGACCATGGCGAAGGCGGAATGTTTGTAGGCAAAAAGCTTGCTGACGGTGAAAAGGTTGTAATCATTGACGATGTTATGACTTCGGGAAAAGCCATGAGAGAGTCTATGCCAAAACTGAAATCTGCAGCAGATGTTAATGTTACCGGTATGGTTATAACTGTTGACAGAATGGAAAAGGGACTCAATACGGACAAATCAGCAGTTCAGGAAGTATATGATGATTTTGGTGTAAAAGTATATTCTATTGTAAATATGCTTGATATTATTGAGGCAATAAAGAACGGTGTGGTTGAAGGCAGGGAATATCTTGATTCTATGCTTGCATACCGTGAAAAATATGGTGCATAATTGAATTCAGGCGATCAGGTTTGACCGCCTTTTTCTGTTTTCAGAAAATTGTTTTTTGTATTTGAAATATAGCGTAATATGTGATATAATGAATATGTTCTATTTTAAAAATTGGAAGGATTGATTTTATGCTGTCTGATATTGAAATTGCACAGAATGCAAAAATGAAAAAGATTTATGATATTGCTGATGACCTTGGCATTGAGCAGGAAGATATTGAGCCTTATGGTCATTACAAGGCTAAGCTTTCTGAGGAGCTTTTTACAAAGCTTAAGGATAAGCCTGACGGAAAGCTTGTTCTGGTAACAGCTATAAATCCTACCCCTGCAGGAGAAGGAAAGACAACAATAACTGTCGGCCTTGGGGAAGCAATGGCTCAAATCGGCAAGAAATCTGTTATCGCTCTGAGAGAACCTTCTTTAGGACCTGTTTTCGGAATCAAAGGCGGTGCAGCAGGAGGCGGATATGCTCAGGTTGTGCCTATGGAAGATATTAATCTTCACTTTACAGGTGATATGCACGCTATTACAGCCGCAAATAATCTCCTTTGTGCTATGATTGATAATTCAATTCATCAGGGAAATCCTTTGAATATTGACCAGAGACGCGTGCTTTTCAAGAGATGTCTTGATATGAACGACAGAGCGTTGAGAGATATTATTGTAGGTCTTGGCAGCAAGGTGAACGGTATTCCTCGTCAGGACGGTTTCCAGATAACAGTAGCGTCAGAAGTTATGGCTATTCTTTGCCTTGCATCAGATCTGGAAGATCTTAAAGCACGTCTTGAAAGAATTCTGGTTGCATATACATTTGACGGCAAGCCTGTATATGCAAAGGATATCGGTGCATGCGGTGCAATGACAGCGCTTCTGAAGGACGCCCTTAAACCGAATCTGGTTCAGACTCTTGAAAACACTCCTGCAATTATGCACGGCGGACCTTTTGCGAATATTGCTCATGGATGCAACTCAGTAAGAGCCACAAAGCTCGGATTAAAGCTTGCAGATTACTGCATAACTGAAGCAGGCTTTGGTTCTGACCTTGGAGCGGAAAAGTTCTTTGATATCAAGTGCCGTTTTGCAGGACTTAAACCAAGCTGTGTAGTATTGGTTGCAACTATCAGAGCACTTAAATATAACGGCGGTGTGCCAAAAACTGAACTTACTGCTGAAAATGTTGACGCTCTTAACAAAGGTCTCGTTAACCTTACAACTCACATTGAAAATCTTCATAAATTCGGTGTGCCGGTAGTTGTTGCTATCAACAGATTCCTTACAGACACTGACGCAGAAATTGCAGCAGTAGAAAATGCCTGCCGTGCAGTCGGTGCAGAATTCTCACTTGCCGAAGTATTCGCTAAAGGCGGAAAAGGCGGAATTGAACTGGCTGAAAAGGTGTGTGCTGTTGTTGAAAAGAACGAGGCAGACTTTAAGCCTCTTTATGATGAAAAGCTTCCTATCAAGGAAAAGATAAATATTCTTGCTAAGGAAATTTACAGAGCAGACGGTGTTGACTTTACAGCACAGGCTGAAAAAGCCTTGAAGGAAATTCAGGATCTTGGATATGACAATATTCCGATTTGTGTAGCAAAAACACAGTATTCTCTTTCTGATGATCCTAAAAAGCTTGGCAAGCCTGAAAACTTCCGTATTACAGTCAGCGATTTAAGACTTTCTGCAGGAGCAGGCTTTGTAGTGGTATATACAGGCAGTATAATGACAATGCCGGGACTTCCTAAAAAGCCGGCAGCACTTAATATTGACTGTGATAATGAGGGCAATATTACAGGACTTTTCTAACTGAATAAGGAAGTTTTATGGATGGTAAAAAGAAAAAGCTGAAAGTATCCGCAAAAATCCCATTGTTCTTTTTTATTCTTTGCATAATAATAAATGCTGCGGCATGGCTGTCAAAAGATTTTTCTGACTTTTATATAAAACATATTTTCCCCATTTGGGAAAAAACTATGGGTAAGCTTATGTCTGTGTTCAGTTTCTCGGTTGGGGAGATACTGATTATAATTGCACTTATCTTCATACCGACTTCGCTTATCATTCTTATCGTTCTGCTTATCAATAAAAAGGGCAGGCGGAGAAAGGTGTTCAAAGGTTTTTGCAAAATTTATTTCTGGCTTATAACCTTTGTGCTTGTTACTGAAACACTCAACTGTTTTGTGTTATATCACGGTTCAGAGTTTGCAGAACTTTATTCTATGCCGCAGAAGGAATACGATTCACAGCAGCTTGCAAAGCTGTGCGAGGAAATCATTGTCAAGGCTAATGATTGCAGCGGCAAGGTGGAACGTGATAAGGACGGAAAGTTTGTGCTGACAGCTGATCTGGACGAAACTGCAAAGTCGGCAGTTAAAAATCTTGGCGAAGATTATCCTCAGCTGAATGGATTTTATTGCACGCCAAAACCAATAAAATGTTCATATTTTATGAGTCAGCAGTATTTAATGGGAATATATTTTCCCTTTACAATGGAAGCAAACTATAATCAGCAGATGTACAGTTCTAATCTGCCTGATACGGTATGTCACGAGCTTGTTCATACAAAGGGCTTTATCCGGGAAGATGAGGCAAGCTTTATAGCTTTTCTTGCCTGTACAAAATCTGATAATGCAGATTATCAGTACAGCGGATACCTGAATGCTTTGGACTATGTGCTTAACCAGACGGTGAAAAATTGTGATGAGCAGACATATAAAAAGCTTGTAAAAATGATTTCTGAGCCTGTGGCAAAGGATTATACCGAGGATAAGGCTTATTGGAAAAAGGTAAATGAAGATGATAGCGGACTTATTTCAAGCAAGACCGTTGCAAGAATTTCAGATAAAGCGATGGATACGTCATTAAAGCTGAACGGCGTCAAAGACGGTAAAAAATCCTATGGCAGAATGGTGGATCTTCTGCTCAATTACTATTATGGCGGGAAGTGATAAGGTGAAAGTGAGTATAGTTGTAAATTCCCCTGAAGAAACTATTGCTTTAGGCAAAAAGATCGGAAGCCTTTTAAAAGGCGGGGACTGTATTGCCTACAGCGGAGGTCTCGGTGCAGGAAAAACTACTATGACACGAGGGATTTCCATGGGGCTGAACCTGGGTGACGAGGTTACTTCTCCAACTTTTTCACTGGTTAACGAATATGCAGGGGAAAAGCTTACACTTTATCATTTTGATATGTACCGCATAACTTCGTCAGAAGATCTGGAAACCACAGGGTTTTATGATTATATGGACGACAACAGTGTGCTTGCTGTGGAATGGTCAGAGAATATTGAATCGGAGCTGCCTGAAAATGCAATAAAAATCAATATTGAACGAATAGATGACAGCATAAGAAAGATAACTATAAACGGAGATGAACGCTTTGCGAATATTGGGGATTGATACATCGGGAAAGGTTGCGTCAGTGGCATTTGCTGATAATGGAACACTTGTCTGTGAAAAAATTTTGCTGACAAAGCTGACTCATTCGCAGATTATTCTTCCCATGGTAAAGGAAGTTATGGCTGAAAGCGGAGTTGATTTTTCTGAGATCGACTGCATAGCCATTGCTGACGGCCCCGGTTCATATACAGGTCTCAGAATCGGGATTGCAGCAGTAAAGGGCATTTGCCTTGGAAGTCCGGATATAAAATGTGCAGCAGTTTCAACTCTGGAATCATTGGCATACAACTGTGTTTCCTTTTGCGGAAAAATAATTTCGGTCATGAAGGCTCGTGTGGGAGTTGTTTACGAAGGCGAATTTATTTCTGACGGAACAAAGCTGGAGCGTGCTGCTGATGACAAAGTGGCAAAGGAGAGCGATTTGTTTGAAAATCTCGCAGTAAATGAAAAAATTATGCTTACCGGTGATTATGCCAAGGACATAAAGGAAAAATATTTTGCGGAAAATGAAAATGTCATTTGTGCAGCAGCTGAAAACCGTTTGCAAAGGGCATCGTCCCTGTGCATGGCAGTACGAAATAATGAAGATCTGATTGTCTCATCGGCAGATGTTCTTGAGCCGGCATATTTGCAGGCAACAAAGGCTGAAAAAGACAAATATCACAGAGACTGAAAGAGGTAGTATTTATGAAAATAGCTATTGGAAACGATCACGCAGCACCTGAGCTTAAGCTTGCAGTTGTGGAGCATCTTAAAGCAAAAGGCATTGAAACTGTAGATATGGGCTGTGCTGTGGGAGAAAAATGTGATTATCCCAACGCTGCCGGGGCAGTATGTGAAAAGGTTGCCGGCGGTGAATGTGATCTGGGCATACTCATTTGCGGAACAGGCGTTGGTATGAGCATAGCTGCCAATAAGATCAAGGGTATTCGTGCGGCTTGCTGTTCAGAGGTTTTTTCAGCAAGACTTACAAGAGAGCACAACAATGCAAATGTGCTTTGTTTTGGTGCAAGAGTTATTGGCGAGGGCACAGCTATGGATATAGTTGACGCATTTGTGGATACACCGTTTTCAGAGGAAGAAAGACATCAGCGAAGAATTGATCTTATTACAGATATGGAGAGCTGA
>JBJFBR010000102.1:2550-9775 GCA_051888545.1 Oscillospiraceae bacterium | reverse complement strand
TTTAAATAGTTGTTTACAAAAACATTAAGCTTTTCATAGGTTTCATAGCTGATAACGTGTTCGATTTTGCAGGCGTCAATATTTGCATTGCTTTCGCTCACGCCGAGAATATCGTGGAGAAATGTGGAAAAGAGCAGATGTCTGTCATAAACCTCTCTTGCGCGCAGGTAGCCCTTCTTTGTGAGGAGAATCTGTCCGTCGGATTCCACGGTGATATATCCGTCATTTTTAAGTATTCCCACAGCTCTGCTTACACTGGGCTTGGAAAAACCAAGCTCAGCGGCAACGTCAATGGAACGTACATAGCCCGTTTTTTCTTGAAGTATAAGTATAGTCTCAAGATAATTCTCTCCGGATTCTTTAATATCGGCCATAAAATCACCTCGGTTATAGGTTATAATAATTATTTTTCTGATAAAATTGTTTTGATGTGAAGCTCCTCAAGCTGTTTTTCGTCAACAGTTGACGGGCATTCGCTCATAAGCTCGCTGGCATTCTGAACCTTAGGGAACGCAATAACATCACGCAGACTGTCAGCCTGACACATAATCATTGCAAGACGGTCAAGACCGATACCCATTCCTCCGTGAGGCGGTGCAGCATATTTGTATGCGTCAACGAGGAAACCAAACTTTGCTTCAATTTCTTCATCGGTCATTCCAAGGGCCTCAAACATCTTTTGCTGAAGCTCATAGTCGGTAATTCTCATGGAACCGCTTGAAAGCTCAGTACCGTTGAGTACAAGATCCCACGCCTTTGCACGAACGTTTGCAGGATCGCTGTCAAGATAGTCCAGACATTCCTCCATTGGCATTGTAAACGGGTGATGAGCTGCAACCCATTCGCCGGTTTCTTCGTCCTGTTCAAAGAACGGCATTTCTGTTATCCATAGGAAGTTGTAAACATTGTCAGGAATAATATCAAGCTTTTTGGCACAAATGAGTCTTATTGCACCGAGAGTTGTAAGAGCCGTTTTGTTCTTGTCTGCACAGATAAGAATAAGGTCGCCTTTTTCACCGTTCATTGCTGATAGAATGTTGTCAAGGTCGTTTTCTCCAAGGAATTTCTTGAATGAACAGTTTGGCTCGTCAGCCCAGCGAATGTATGCAAGTCCCTTTGCACCGATTCCTTTTGCGTGTTCAACCAGCTTGTCAATTTCTTTTCGGGTATATGTGGAAGCTCCGCCTTTAACGTTTATTGCTCTTACAGAACCGCCGTTTTCAATGGCAGATCTGAATACAACAAAGTCCATATCTTTTACAATATGGGTAATATCCCGGATTTCCATACCAAAACGTGTATCAGGCTTGTCCGAACCGTACTTATTTATAGCATCGGCAAAGGTGAGACGCTTTAACGGCAAAGCAATGTCTACATCAAGTATTTCCTTGAAAAGACGCTGAATATATTTTTCAACGCAGTCCTGAATATCCTCTGAATCAACAAAGGACATTTCAAGGTCTATTTGTGTAAATTCCGGCTGTCTGTCAGCACGCAGATCTTCATCACGGAAACATCTTGCCAGCTGAATGTATCTGTCATAGCCGGAAATCATAAGGAGCTGTTTATAAATCTGCGGTGACTGAGGAAGAGCGTAGAATTTGCCTTCATGAACTCTTGACGGAACAAGATAATCCCTTGCTCCTTCAGGAGTTGATTTCATCATCATTGGTGTTTCAATTTCAAGAAAACCGTTTTCATAGAAATATTCTCTTGTGATTTGTGCGATCTTGTGACGGGTAATAATGTTTTTCTGAAGCTTTGGATTTCTCAGGTCGAGATAACGATACTTCAGCTTCAGCTCATCGTTTACCTTATCGGAATTGGTTACTTCAAAGGGTGTTGTGTCAGCCTTTGAGAGTATTCTGAGGTCGGTAACAAAGACCTCGATTTCGCCTGTTTTAAGCTTTTTGTTTACGCTTTCACGCCTGCGGACATTTCCCTTTGCCATAAGCACAAATTCACTTTTCACAAGCTGAGCTTTTTCAAAAACTGTTCTGTCAGAGCTGTCATCAAAAGCAAGCTGAACAAGACCTGTTCTGTCACGAAGATTTATGAAAATGAGGTTTCCCATATCTCTTACTCTGTCGGCAAATCCGCATACTACAACTTCATCTGCATCGTTTGGAACTTCGCCGCAGTAATGTGTTCTGCGAAGATCTTTCATACTGTCAAGTTTCATATTTATTATTATCCTTTCTGAATTAAAAGATTTCTGTTTTATTGTTCTTTTGGCTTTGGAAAAGTGTCAAGATATGCTCTTACCATTTTTTCGTTTGTATCCCAGAACATAATTGCAAGTCCCGCAAGGGCAACAGCCAGTATAGCCACAGCACCGAATTTTTCGCCTGCAGCAAGAACGCAAAAGGCACAGAACAATGCAAACAAAAGCCACAATGATCCTACAACATATGTATAAATGGGTTTGCGGAATCTGCCTTTTATAATGCTTCCCTCACCGGACTGTTCAATAGTTCCGTAAAAGCCTACGCATCCGCCGTCATGCTTTTTTGCAGCGTGGTGAAACACCTGAAATTCAAACTGATTTGTTCTGCAGCCGTAATAGCAGCTTTCAAAACGGTGTTTTCTCATAAATCTTCCGTTTGACATTATGTTAAAGGAAGGGCACTGTTCAACAAGGTCATGATTAATTTTCCTTGCAGCTTTTTTGGGGCTGAGGGATGTTTTAAACTCATACGACTTGGGTATAAATGCAAACATATCAGTGTTCCTCGCTGTTAAGCTGAATATCGGCAGCAAGAACCGAATCAAATTGTTCAATAAACTTGTTGTTTAATTGTATCGGAGTTTCTTCTCCGCTTTGCATATTTTTGATTTTTGCATTTCCGCTTTCAATCTCATCATCGCCTAAAACGATTGTATATTTAGCACCTATTTTATTTGCATATTTCATCTGTGCTTTAAGACCGCGTCCTATAAGGTCATATTCGGCTGAGATAAATTCTTTTCTGCAAAGAGATGTAAGTTCAATAGCTTTGTTTACAGCTTTGTCACCCATAGTTGCAAAATAAATGCAACATGTATTTGGCTCACCAAAGCTTATTCCCTGACTTTCCATTGTAAGAATAATTCTTTCAAGTCCCATTGCAAAACCGAGAGCAGGGGTAGCTTTTCCGCCAAGCTCTTCAATAAGTCCGTCATATCTTCCCCCGGCACACACAGTACCCTGTGCGCCTATGTCGGTAGATATAAACTCAAATACTGTTCTTGTGTAGTAGTCAAGTCCGCGGACGATTTTAGGATTTATCTTGTATGCAATTCCCATTGAACCGAGAATTGCCTTTACCTGTTCAAAATGCTCACGGCAGTCATCGCAGAGATAATCAAGAATAATTGGTGCGTCCTTGGCAATGTCCTGACATACCGATGATTTGCAGTCCAGGATTCTCATAGGATTTTTCTCAAGACGTGTTTTGCAGGTATCGCAAAGCTCGTCCTTGCGTGCTTCGAAGTATTCTTTCAGTGCTTTGTGATATTCGGCACGGCATTTCGGACAGCCGATTGAATTTATATTAAGTTCAACATTTCTGATGCCCAGCTCGTCAATAAGATTTCTTGCCAGGGCAATTACTTCAGCGTCAGCTCTTGGATTTTCAGAGCCGACCATTTCGCAGCCGAACTGGTGAAATTCTCTCAGTCTTCCGGCCTGAGGTTTTTCGTGGCGGAAGCACGAAAGCATATAGAAAACTTTCTGAGGAAATCCCTCGTTGAGGATACCGTTTTCAATAATGGCACGCATAGTACCTGCTGTACCTTCAGGTCGGAGAGTAAAAGTGCTGTCGCCTGTTGCTGAAACGGTATACATTTCTTTTTGCACTACATCGGTGGTATCACCCACAGAGCGTATAAAAAGTCCTGTATCTTCAAAAGTCGGAATACGAATTTCTTTAAAGCCGTAAAGTTCGGCAATGCTTTTAGTGGTTTTTTCAACGAAATGCCATTTATATATCTGGTTTGGTACAACATCCTGAGTACCTTTTGGTCTGTGAGTAATAATAGCCATAAATTTAATTCCTTTCAAAAAAGTATACCTTATAATAATTATATCACAAACTTAACCATTTATCAAGTGCCCCAGGTCCTGGCGCGGACGGCGCAATACGGGGTTGTTTGTACGTGATTTTAGTTTTGCACCCGCGACAAAGGTTTGATACTATTAAAACACTTTTGCCCCTGGACCCAAGCGAATGTGTTCTAGAGCACATTCGCTTTGTCGCCTCTTTTGCCTGTTGGTTTACAAAAAAGTTTTGCGTGACGGCGGATACATAGCAAAAACTTTAATAAATTATATAGCTTGTCGCTTTGTTATCGCCTTCAAACAATATTAGTTGCCGTGCTATTAATAAAAACGGTGACAAGCGCCGCCTGAACTAAAGCACAGAAGTAGCATTGCAAGGGTTTATATTTCTAAGTTGATGAATTTGTAGGAGCTGGCTCAGCTTGTTTTGCAGATAAGGATGCAAAAATTTAAGGCTGCCCTTATAAGTAAGTGCAGCCTTAAAAAGTAATATTGAAATTTAAAAGGACGGATTAACAATGTTTCTCCAGTCAAGGTCACCGTTTTCTAAAGAATGAATCAATGCCTCGGCAGTTGCAATATTTGTTGCCACTGGGATGTTATGTACATCACAAAGGCGGAGCAATTCCATATCGTCAGGCTCTGAAGGTTTTGCAGAAATAGGATCTCTGAAAAGGAGAAGCAGGTCAATTTCATTGCATGAAATTCTTGCGGCAATCTGCTGTCCGCCGCCCTGGGAACCATTCATATAGCAGCTAATGTGTAAACCTGTGGCGTCACTTACTAACTTTCCTGTTGTTCCTGTTGCACAAAGAGTATGTTTGCTTAAAATTCCGCAGTAAGCAATGCAGAACTGCACCATAAGCTCCTTCTTTTTGTCGTGTGCGATTATTGCTATATTCAATCTGAACCCCTCCTAATGTCGTAATGCCAATGATTAAACGTCAAAACACCACAAAAATACAATTTTAAATATTAAGCTTTATATCTATTTTACCATATTTTTTGCAAAAGTCAAAGGCTTATAACAAAAAAATTTAAAAAAATCAAAAAATCGTTAATATCAATCAATTAATCAATAATTTGTTGTGCATTTTGTATAATTCTTTATCTTTTTACTCTTTTTTCACAAGCATTGTTGATAAAAAGCAAATTTAATGAAATTTTCGTGAAAACTATTTCATTTTATAAAAAAGTATGTTATACTTATTAAGTATGAGTTTATGTATAATTATATTGATTTAGTGTTGGCATATAATATATTTGACAAAAATTATAAATATATTCATTTTTATTGCGGAGGGAGGATGTGCTTGTTAATAAAGCACAACAGAGTATGAATAAAATATACTGCCTTGGTATTGATGTTGGTTCGACAACAGTAAAAACAGTCATTCTTGACGGCGATGAAATTATATATTGCAAATATGAGAGACATTATTCAAAGGTGCGTGAAACTGTTGCACAGCAGCTCAGAATAATCAGAGATAAATATAAAGGTGACAAATTTAAAGTTGCAATAACCGGTTCAGCAGGACTGGGAATTGCCGAAGCATCAGGACTGCCTTTCGTGCAGGAGGTTTTTGCTGCATTTGTGGCTGTAAATAAAAGCTATCCCGACACAGATGTTGTTGTTGAACTTGGCGGAGAGGATGCAAAAATCATTTTCCTTACCGGCGGAGTGGAACAGCGTATGAACGGTTCCTGTGCAGGAGGTACAGGTGCATTTATTGACCAGATGGCAAGTCTTCTTGACGTTACTCCCAATGAACTTGACGAGCTTTCGCTGAAAAGTGAAAAGCTTTATCCTATTGCCTCAAGATGCGGAGTTTTTGCAAAGTCCGATATTCAGCCGCTGCTTAATCAGGGTGCAAGAAAAGAGGATATTGCAGCGTCAATTTTTCAGGCAGTAGTTGACCAGACTGTTTCAGGACTTGCTCAGGGAAGAAAAATTCAGGGCAAGGTGCTTTTCTTAGGCGGACCGCTTTCGTTCCTTAAAGGTCTTAGAAAAGCATTTGTAAGAACATTGAATCTTGATGATGAGCATGCAGTTTTCCCTGACCTTGCACCATGCTTTATGGCTTATGGTGCATCTATTCAGGCGGACAGCCTGAGCGAAGAGATGACTATTGAGGAAATTCTTGAAAAGGTAGTCAATGCAAAGGCTCATGACGCCATTGCCGTAACAGAGCCGCTGTTTGAATCTCAGGAAGATTACCGTGAATTTGTTGAACGTCATAAGCAATCCGATTTAAAGTATGAGGACATCAGAACATATGAAGGTGACGCATATCTTGGCATTGACGCAGGTTCAACCACCACAAAGCTGGTGCTTATAACTCCTGAGGGCAGGCTTTTGTATCAGTACTACGGTACAAGCAAAGGTCAGCCGCTGGAAATAATCGCATCAAAGCTGGAAGAAATCTATAATCTTTCAACTCCGAAGCTTAAAATCAAAGCGTCAGCAGTAACCGGTTACGGCGAAGACCTTATAAAATCGGGACTTGGTGTAGATTACGGTATTGTTGAAACAGTTGCTCACTATAAGGCGGCAGCATACTTCTGCCCCGATGTTGATTTTATTATTGACATCGGCGGACAGGATATCAAGTGCTTTAAAATAAAAAACAATGCTATTGACAGCATTATGTTAAACGAGGCTTGCTCATCAGGCTGCGGTTCGTTTATTCAGACTTTTGCACAGGCAATGGGTTATGACATTGCGGATTTTGCAAGACTGGGACTTTTCGCAAAAGCCCCTGTAGAGCTTGGTTCAAGATGTACAGTATTTATGAATTCATCGGTAAAGCAGGCGCAGAAAGACGGTGCATCGGTTGAAGATATTTCAGCAGGCTTGTCCTCATCAATTATCAAAAATGCTATTTACAAGGTTATCAGAGCAAAATCTGTTGACGAGCTTGGAGAAAATATAGTTGTTCAGGGCGGAACATTCCTTAACGATGCTGTTCTTCGTTCCTTTGAAAAAGAACTTGGCAGAAACGTAACACGTCCTGCTATAGCAGGTCTTATGGGTGCATTCGGCTGTGCTTTATTTGCCAAGGAAAAAGCTGAGCATACTGATAAGACTTCAGGCATATTGAATTCAGAACAGCTTGCAGATTTTGCATATAACACTACAGCAGTTCAATGCAAGGGCTGCGGAGCAAAATGCAATCTTACCATTAT
>JBJFBR010000102.1:0-2450 GCA_051888545.1 Oscillospiraceae bacterium | reverse complement strand
GATACAGTCTGCTATCCTGCAAAGCTTATGCACGGTCATATTCAGAGCCTTATTGACAAAGATGTTGACTTTATCTTCTATCCATGTATGAGCTATGGCGTTGACGAGGGTGAGTCGGACAATCATTACAACTGTCCTGTAGTTGCATATTACCCTGAACTTTTAAAGGCAAATATGGATATACTCAATGATGATAATTTCATTGCACCGTATATGGACATAAACAACAAGGCAAATGTGGCAAGAGTTGTTTCAACAGCTCTGAAAAAGTACGGAATAACCGCCAAGCAGACATCTCTGGCACTTAACAAGGCGTATACCGCACAAATGAATTATAAAAAATGCATCAGAAGCAAGGCTCAGGAGATTATTGCTGAAGCAAGAAAGCAGGGAAAGAAAATCATTGTTCTTGCAGGCAGACCGTATCATATTGATCCTGAAATCAATCACGGTATCCATAAGCTTATTGCATCTCTGGGCTTTGCAGTCATAACGGAAGACAGCGTTGCTGAATTAGTGGACACACCGGCGCTTGATGTGCTTAATCAGTGGACTTTCCATTCAAGAATGTACAGAGCAGCGGAATATGTCTGCGAAAATGATGATATGCAGCTTGTTCAGCTGGTATCCTTCGGCTGCGGAATTGACGCTATAACAACTGATGAGATAAGGGCTATTCTTGAACAGCACGGAAAGTTTTATACACAGCTCAAAATAGATGAAATCACAAATCTGGGTGCGGCAAAGATAAGACTTAGATCCCTTGCAGCAGCACTGGAAGAAAAGGAGGAAAACAAGAATGAAGGATAAATCTCCTGAAAAGAAAAGAGCAAAAGATACTCAAGAGAAAAAAGATTCGCAAAGAGTTAGCAAAGCATATTTTGACAAGTCAAGAAGAGATGAATATACAATTCTTATACCTGATATGCTGCCTATTCATTTTAAATTGATCATGGCAATTTATGATCAGTACGGTTATCATATGAAATTGCTGCAGACTTCCACACAGAATGTTATTAACGAGGGTTTGAAAAATACACACAACGACACCTGCTATCCGGCTTTGCTTGTAATCGGTCAGTTTATGGACGCTTTGAAAAGCGGAAAATATGACCTTGACCACACAGCCTTGCTGATTTCCCAGACAGGGGGCGGCTGCCGTGCATCAAACTACTTGTATCTTTTAAGAAAAGCAATTTCAGCGGAATTTCCACAGGTTCCTGTGCTTTCAATGAATTTCAGCGGGCTTGAGAAGGACGCATCCATTGATATTACTCCTGCAATAGCTTTAAAACTTGTTTATGCCGTACTTTACGGCGACTTGCTTATGCTTTTATACAATCAGTGTAAGCCTTATGAAATAAAACAGAACAGCACTGACGAATTGCTGGCAAGATGGCAGCACCGTCTTGGAAAGCTTTTTCAGGGCACAAAATTTATGCACACAAAGAGCATTTACAATGCAATTTTAAAGGATTTTGACAATCTTCCCAAAAGCAAAGAGAAAAAGCCCAAGGTTGGAATTGTGGGTGAAATTTATGTTAAATATTCACCAATGGCAAACAACCATCTTAATGAGTTTTTGCTTTCGGAAGGCTGTGAACCGGTTGTTCCGGGACTTCTTGATTTTATTATGTACTGTGCCTCAGACGCTGTAAATGATGCAAAGATATATGACAAGAGAAATGCAAAAACTCTGGCTTTTGGCATCGGATATGATGTATTATACAAATTCCAGAAGCAGATGATAAAAGCAATCAAAGACCAGGGGGCTTTTGAACCGCCCCACGATTTTGAGCATCTTCGCAGATGTGCTGACAAATACATTAATCAGGGTGTAAAAATGGGAGAAGGCTGGCTGATAACTGCGGAAATGGCGGCTCTTGCCGAAACAGGTACAAAGAATATAATTTGTACTCAGCCCTTTGGCTGTCTGCCAAACCACATTGTTGCAAAAGGTATGTCAAGAGTTATCAAAGAGGCTTATCCTGACGCAAATATTGTTGCCATTGACTATGACCCGGGTGCTACAAAAGTAAACCAGGAAAACAGAATCAAGCTTATGCTTGCAAATGCTAAGCTATAGTCTGGATTTGCAAAACTATAATAGAAGTCCTCTGATTTGTTTCAGGGGACTTTTTTGCTGTATTTTGAAGAATTATGACCTATCCGGTATTAAAATGAACAGCAGAAACAGAATATTTCTTTTCTGTTGGTATAATCACACGTTTCCTCTGCATAAATTTATAACAGAGCATTTGATTATGTAATATAAAATTTAGGAGGAACCGTTAAATGAAGAAATTAATGGCAATTATAAGCTCAGTTATCCTTTGCTTCACTCTGGCATCATGTTCATTGGACAGCATTAAGAACGGAGATTTTTCGCAAGACAAATCTTCATCAGCTGCAGAACAATCGGAGGCAGAATCGTCAGAGTCTGAATTATC
>JBJFBR010000101.1:12972-16507 GCA_051888545.1 Oscillospiraceae bacterium | reverse complement strand
AATAATTGACTTATATAGATTTTTACTATTCCGTGGGGAGTGTTATAACTTGGATAAATTTGTTATAAACGGAGGAATACCTCTTGAGGGGGAGGTCGCTATAAGCGGTGCAAAAAATGCCGCAGTTGCTCTGGTGGCTGCCACTATTCTTTGCGACGAACCTTGTACTCTTGAGAATGTTCCTGCAATCAGCGATATAACCATTTGCCTGAAAATACTGAGAGCTATGGGCGCAGACGTTCAGATGATTAATAAAGATACTGTCCGTTTTGATACCCGTCATATAAATAATCCTCATGTTCCTTATGATATGGCCCGTTCGATGAGAGCTTCAACATATTTTCTCGGTACACTTCTGGGACGTTTCCACGATGCCTATGTTGCAATGCCGGGAGGATGTTTTTTAGGAGACAGACCTATTGACCAGCATCTCAAGGCTTTCAGATGTCTTGGTGCATCTGATGAGCTGGAAAACGGTGAGGTACACTGCCATGCTGATGAACTTATCGGCGGACAGATTTATTTTGATTTCACAACCGTCGGTGGTACAATTAATGCAATGCTTGCCGCAGTTAAATCAAAAGGCAAAACAATTATTGAAAATGCCGCAAAAGAACCGCATATTGTTGACCTTGCAAATTTCCTTAACTCAATGGGTGCACAAATTACAGGTGCAGGCACAGATGTCATTAAAATCAAAGGTGTTGACTATCTTAAAGGCGTGACCTATTCGGTTATTCCCGACCAGATTGAAGCCGGCACATATATGGTTGCCGCAGCTGCAACCAAAGGCAATGTTCTTATTAAAAATGTTATTCCAAAACATCTGGAATCAATTACCGCAAAGCTCCGCAAAGTCGGTGCTACGGTTATAGAAAATGATGAAAGCGTTCAGGTTTTTGTTGATGGTCCGCTGAAAAAGACTTCAATAAAAACAATGCCGCATCCGGGTTTCCCTACTGATATGCAGCCGCAGTTTTCCACACTCCTTACTCTTGCAGAAGGCACAAGCATTGTTACTGATGATATATTTGATAACAGATTCAGATATGTTAATGAGCTTCGCAGAATGGGTGCTGACATTTCTGTTGACGGCAAGGTTGCCATTATTCAGGGCGTGGGCAGGCTTAAAGGTGCTCCTGTTGCAGCTACCGATTTAAGAGCCGGCGCAGCTTTGGTTATTGCAGGATTGGCAGCGGAAGGCACTACTGAAGTTTCAGATATTCACTATATTGAGCGTGGATATGTTACTATTGACGAAAAGCTGAGAAAGCTTGGCGCTGACATCAGACGAGTTCCGATTATTGAAGAACAATCCGTTTCAATCAGCGGCTGATATAATTTAAGATTTCCAGGGATAATGTCACCATTGTCCCTATTTTTATGCAAGATTACAGAGGTACTGAATGGATTTATATATTTCCGATCTGGACGGAACTCTTCTGAACTCCAAAGCTGAGATTTCCGATTTTTCTCTAAAAGCAATAAATTCACTAATTGACAAGGGTATGAATTTTTCAGTTGCAACAGCAAGGACCTATGCCACCGTAAGGAAAATTCTGAGCGGTGTCAACTTTAAAATACCTGTTGTTCTTATGAACGGTGCTTTAATTTTCAATGTTCAGACTCAGCAATATGTTTTCAAAGCACACATTGACGCAAAATCCCTTGAATATATTACTAAGGCAATTCATTTTTATGATCTCAATGCATTTATGTATACTGTTGAAGGCAACGAGCTGACAGCGTATTACGAGCATATTGCCAACGAGCCCATGCGAAAATTCTATGAGGAGAGAAAAAACAAGTATTACAAAAAATTTGAGCAGATTTCTTCTCTTGACAATATTACAGATCATGTGGTTTATTTTTCCATTCTTGATACGGAGGAAAACCTCTCTCCCCTTTACAACGATTTGAAAAAGCTCGACAGCATTAAAGCTGTCTTTTATCGGGATGTTTACTCAGAAAATCTTTGGTATCTTGAAATTTTCTCATCAGAAGCCTCAAAGAAAAATGCCGTTAATTTTCTTAAAGAGCATTATTCCTTTGACAAAGTCTGCTGCTTTGGAGATAACCTCAACGACCTTTCATTGTTTGAAGCGTCCGATTACTGCTGTGCTGTGGAAAATGCCAATCCTCAGCTGAAAGCAAGGGCAAATGAAATTATCCAATCAAATGACAATGACGGTGTGGCAAAATTTCTTTTAAAAAATTCAGGAAAGGACTTTTAATATGGCAAGAATTTACCCTTTGTTTTCTTCCAGCAAAGGCAACTCCTCATATATAGGCAATGAAAAAAGCGGTATACTTATTGACGCAGGAGTGTCCTGCAAAAGGCTTTGCACTGCCCTTGAACAAAACGATATTTCTCCCAGAGCAATCCGGGGAATTTTTATAACACATACTCATTCCGACCATATTTCAGGTCTTAAAGTATTCACTAAGAAATATAACATTCCCGTTTACGCACAAGAAAAAAATCTCTGTGAGCTTGAAAACTGCGAAAAAGTTTCTCCCTTGTGTCGGCTTACAGCCGTTGACAATGCCGACTGCTGTGCAGGAGATTTTAAAATACATAGTTTTCCAACACCACACGATACTGCTGCAAGCTGCGGCTACAGAATTGAGACACCTGACGGAAAAACAGTTGTTACCTGCACAGACCTCGGCAGAGTAACAGAAGAAATCCGACAAAACCTGTTAGGTGCAGATATGGTGCTGCTGGAATCAAACTATGATGAGGATATGCTGAGAAACGGTATATATCCCTATGACTTGAAAATGCGTATAGCCTCAGACCACGGACATCTCTCCAATGCCGACTGCGGAAACACCCTGCAAATGCTTATGAAAAACGGTACTCATAGGTTTATTCTGGGACATCTCAGCCAGGAAAACAACCGTCCGTTTATAGCCGAGAAATCTGCTGTTGAGGCTTTGGGAAGCTTTCAGCGCAATCATGATTATCTTCTGGACATTGCCGCTCCCGAAGGCGGAAAGGCTGTGGTATTTTGATAAAAATTAACCTTATAGTTATTGGTAAGCTGAAAGAAAAATACTGGCGTGACGCCTGCTCAGAATATGCAAAGCGTCTTTCATCATCATGCAAGCTTGAAATTATAGAGCTTAGTGAATCCCGCTTGCCTGACAAGCCTTCCGAAAAGGAAATAGCTGCCGCTCTGGAGCGTGAGGCAAAAGCAATACTTCCCTACTGCGAAAAAAGTCATACTGCAAGCATTGCAATGTGCATTGAGGGCAAACAGCTTGCCAGCACTCAGCTTGCAGACACAATTCAGGACCTTTCCACCCAGGGATACAGCACCGTTAATTTTATCGTAGGTTCATCTTTTGGGTTATCCGACGTCATAAAAAACAAATGCCGTCTAAAGCTTTCAATGTCTGAAATGACTTTCCCCCATCAGCTGGCAAGAGTTATGCTTTTAGAGCAGATTTACAGATGCTTTCAAATCCTCTCCGGCACCAGCTATCACAAATAGCAGGGGCGTGCCCCTGCACCATTGCGCCTCTTGCA
>JBJFBR010000101.1:0-12872 GCA_051888545.1 Oscillospiraceae bacterium | reverse complement strand
GCACCTGCAATATTAGCGAGGGACATCTGATTCCACTTACGCTTATCTTTATAAAGCTCAGATGCTTTTGCCTGTGCCTGCTGATATGAATCAAAGTCGGCAAGTGCCATATAGGTATCGGCATTCTTGAGTGAATTTGCTATCTCGTCAAACTTTTCACCGTTGATACCGTACTGCATTCTGTCAATAGCCTCTCTGACAACCTCATTTGAGTTGTAGATATTCATAGGATGATAGCCTGCTTTGGTTGCATTGACCTGATCAACATTCATACCGAAAATGATAATGTTATCATCTCCCACAGCTTCATGAATTTCAACATTTGCACCGTCCATTGTTCCCAATGTTACTGCACCGTTTATCATAAGCTTCATATTTCCTGTACCTGAAGCCTCAGTTCCTGCCAGAGAAATCTGCTCGGAAATTTCTGCCGCAGGCATAAGAATTTCAGAAAGTGATACATTGTAGTCCTCGAGGAAAATAACATTAAGCTTTTCGTTGAGCTTTTTGTCTTTTCTGAGTTCCTGCGAAATATTCCAGATAAGCTTGATGATCTGCTTAGCCATATAATATCCCGGAGCAGCTTTTGCGGCAAAGATGTATGTCTTCGGAACAAAATCAGCATCAGGATTTGCTTTCAGATAATTGTACTGTGCAATAATGTTCAGAGCATTAAGCTGCTGACGCTTATATTCATGAAGCCTCTTGACCTGAACATCAAAAATAGAATCTGTGTTAAGAATTACACCGTACTGGTTTTTAACATACTTTGCAAAATTATTCTTATTCTCGGCTTTTACTTTTTCCAGACGGTCAAGAACATAGTCATCATCCTGAAATACAGCAAGCTTTTTAAGCTCTGATGCGTCTTTAAGGAAACCGCTGCCGATCTTGTCTTTCAGCAGATTTGTAAGTCCTTCATTGGACTGATAAAGCCATCTTCTGTAAGCAATACCATTTGTAACATTCTTGAACTTTGTAGGAGTATCGTTATATTCATCCTTAAATGTTTCTCTCTTGATGATTTCAGAATGAATTTTTGCAACACCGTTTACGCTATGGGAAGCATGAACACAGAGAGTAGCCATTTTAACCATATTGTTCTCAATAATGGACATTCTTGAAACCTTTTCGTGATCCTGATATCTTTCCCAAAGGTCATGGCAGTAACGCTCATTGATTTCAACAATGATTGAGAAAATACGAGGAATAACACTCTTGATAAGATTGCAGTCCCATTTTTCCAGAGCTTCAGGCATAACTGTATGGTTTGTATATGCAAAAGTGTTTGTAACAATATGCCATGCCTTATCCCATGAATAACCGCAGTCATCGAGAAGAACTCTCATAAGTTCAGGAATAGCAAGTGTCGGGTGAGTATCATTAATGTGAATAGCAACCTTTTCATGAAGATTATCCAATGTGCCGTAAACGCTCATATGTCTGTTTACAATATCGCCGATAGATGCAGCACAAAGGAAATACTGCTGTCTTAAACGAAGTGACTTGCCTTCTGCATGATTATCGTTAGGATAAAGAACTTTTGTAATTGCCTGAGAGATTATATTTCTGCCCAGAGCCTTTGAATAATCACCTTTATTGAACATATTCATATCAAATGATGGACATTCAGCCTTCCAGAGTCTCAGCTTTGAAACAGCTTCAGAATCATAACCTGATACAAAAAGGTCATAAGGTACAGCCATAACAGAAGTATAGTTTTCAAGCTTGACGCAATGATACTGATTATCCCAGTATTCATGAAGGTCACCGTCAAATTTTACTTCTATAGCAGCAGTAGGTGAAGGTACAAGCCAAGCCGAACCGCCGGGAAGCCAGTTATCAGGCAGTTCTGTCTGCCAGCCGTCTTCAAGCTTCTGCTTGAAGATACCAAATTCATAGCAAATTGAATATCCTGTTGCGTGGTAGCCCTGTGCTGCGAGAGCGTCAAGATAGCAGGCAGCAAGTCTTCCAAGGCCGCCGTTTCCTAAACCTGCGTCAGGTTCCTGCTCATATATACTGTTAATTGAAATTCCAAAATCCTTGAGTACAGCTGCAGCCTCATCAACAATTTCCAGATTGTAAAGACTTGTTTTCAGAGAACGTCCCATAAGGAATTCCATTGAAAGATAATAAATCTTCTTTTTGCCTTCTGAATTAGTTTTGGTTGTAAAAGCCCGTCTTTTTGATTTAAGCAATCCAACAACAATTTTGGTCAGTGCCTCAAAAACTTCCTGATCTGATGCGTCTTTCGGAGTAGTCTGAAAATCATTATTCAATACGCTTACAAACTGCTCTTTCAGTTCTTTTTTGGTTATGATTGCTTTTTTACCGGTTTTCGCCATATTGGAAAGCACCTCCAACTTTTATTTTATAAACACTTAGTCTATAAATAAATTATATGGCAATTTTTCGTGATTGTCAAGAAAGTTAATCCAATAAACAACCCATGTTTTAATTATTTATACACTTAAACATAGTAAACCCCAATAGCAGTATTTTTTTTATATAAATAGTCCTATTTGTTATTTGATTTATGTTATCCATAACTTAACATATTAATTTACTATACACATTTTCTTGTAAATCATGCACAATCAGACAGCATTGACTTTGTGCAAAACATTAATTTTATTATTTAATTATGAATATTTTGTTCATAAATGCACATTTGCGTGCACAAAAATGCCGTTTTCCCGCTATTTATAGAAGGACCTTAGCGCAGGCGGCGCTTGTCGCCGTTATAATAGATAGTGTAAAAAACAATTATGTTTGACGGCGGAAACATAGCATAGATTCTGAAGTTCCAGACAAGGTTACCGATGCCCCGATTTTTCCATGTATAACTGCGGAAACAAAGCAAAAGCAGCTCCGAAGAGCTGCCTGATGTATTGTATTATATATATTGTTTTGGATTATGTCAGTGAAATAAGACCTATGGTTCTCACACACTATATATTATTTATTCTTGTTGTATATTATCATTAATCCCTTGAGAATAAGGTCGTTGTCAAGAATAATATCTCTTCTGCACAAAGGTATGATAACGTCGGATAAACCGCCTGTGGCGATAACCGTACATTTCTCCCCCAGTTCTTCTTCAATACGCTCAATGACGCCGTCTATTGCACAGGCATTTGAGTACATTATTCCGCTTTTCATACTGTCTATGGTATTGCTTCCGATTATTTTTTTCGGTTCTTCAAAAGCAATTTTAGGCAGTTGAGATGTTCTCATTGTAAGTGCCTCTGTGGCAACTGCTACTCCTGTTGTAATCATTCCGCCGAGATAGCATTTGTTTCTGTCAATAACCGAAACAGTTGTTGCAGTACCCATATCTATTATTATCATTGGTGACGGATACTCGTTGATTCCCGCAACTGCCGCAACCACAAGATCGCTTCCAAGCTGTGCCGGATTGTCAATAAGTATGCTTAATCCGGTTTTAATTCCCGGTCCGACTACTTTTACATCAACATTCAGATATTTTTCCACCGCTGCTTTAAATGTATTTGTAACCGAAGGCACAACGGAAGATATAATTGCACCGTCAATGCTTTTGGTATCAACTCCGTGCATATCCATTGCCATTTTCATATTTGCAGCATATTCAAGGTCAGTTGCTGTCTGATTTGTGGAAACTCTTTCAGTAAAAAGAATATTGTTTCCGTCAAAGCAGCCTATAACTATATTTGAATTGCCTATATCTATAGCAAGAACCACTTGTTTCATTCCTTTCCTACCGTGATATTTTTATTTTCAAACCGATTTTAAAAAAATCAAGCGTGTTTTTTTATTTTGGTATTCACAATGTCAAGAATTCTTACAATGGCAGAGCTAAGCACAATATTTACTCCCATTTCAATAAGAAAATTCAGTCCCACAAAGCCTACAACCATATATGTTCCTACAGATTCAAAGCCTGCTCCTGCTGCCCATGTTTTAATTGTATCCATAAAAAAGATACAGCAGCCAATAAGAAATACTCCTGTGTTCACTATGGGGCAGACTATTGCCGAGGTTATAACCGCAAGCCATTGATTTTTCTTTTCAAGAGCTTTATAGACAACTCCTGCCACAAAACCGGCAAGTACACCCTTTAAAATACAGGTAATAATCGTTCCCGGTGCATTTATGGTCATAAATGCGGCTGAGTCGGTAAAAAGCACTACCACACCGAATACCAGTCCAAGCCATGCTCCTGCTTTCCAACCGTAAAGCGAAGCTCCGACTACGATAGGTACTAAAACCAGCGTAATGCTGAAAGTACCGAATCTGATTGCTACTGCCATTGACTGAAGTACAATAACAATGGCTGTCAGAAGACCGATTCCGACGATTGTCTTTGTCTTTGTTTGTGTCATATTAAGTTTCCTCCTTGTTATTATTCCTCTTGCGAGGATACAATACAATACTTATATATTATATCATACTTTTTTTCAAAATGCTATAGATTTTATAAATTTTCTGTGTTATACTGTTTTATGATACCAAAAAGGAGTTTTATTATGAAAAGAATACATATATATGAAAACGGCATAAATTTTGTGCTTGAGATAGATGACAACAATGAGGCAAAGCTTTTGCATTTCTCAGCTCTGCCGTTTAATGAGTCGGATATTGACGGACGTTCAGGTACTTTAGGCTTTCGTCTTGCAGAAATAAACATTGCAGGACTTGACAGACCTCTTGAACGTCACGGAAACAAATATATAGTCACAGCCCCGGGGTATCGCCTTAAATTCAAGGATTTTAATGATACCGCAAATCAGCTGGGCAGAAAGCTTGAAATCACTCAGATTGACGAGCCGACAGGTATTGAAGTTGTTTCTCATTTTCAGTTTTACAACAACATTTCTGTAGTAAAATCATGGACTGAAGTTATAAACAGCGGTAATGAGGTTCAGACATTGGAATATGTATCCTCCTTTGCTTTAACGGGAATTGAAAAGGAAGGCATACTTCCCCAGGATGAAAAAATGCGTCTGCGTGTATGCCACAATTCGTGGCAGCGTGAACTGCAATGGCAGGAATATACCCTGCCGCAGCTGGGTATTGAACAATGCCAGCCGACAAAAGACCAGCATTCTTCAAAGGTTATCGGTTTTACCAATGTGGGCAACTGGTCGGCAAAGGAATACATTCCTATGGGATACCTTGAAAACACCGAAACCAAATCATCTCTTTTCTGGCAGATAGAGCATAACGGCTCGTGGCACTGGGAAATTTCAGACCAGGAAGGACACTTATATATTCAGATTTCAGGGCCGTCTGAAATTGAATCTCACTGGTATAAAAATCTTAAACCAAAGGAACGCTTTGTATCTGTTCCCTGTGCGGTAGGCGTTTGTACAGGCGGTTTTGACAATGCTATGAGCGAGCTGACCAGATACAGACGTGCCATTCGCCGCAGAAACCGTGACAACCAGACCCTTGCGGTTATTTTCAATGATTATATGAACTGCCTTTGGGGAGACCCCACCACTGCAAAGGAGATACCTCTCATTGACGCTGCTGCCGAAGCCGGCTGCGAATATTTCTGCATTGACGCCGGCTGGTATGACAAAGGCTTCTGGTGGGACGGTGTGGGAGAGTGGAAGGAATCCCGTGAACGTTTTCCCAATGGACTGAAAGAAGTTACCGACTACATCAGAAGCAAAAATATGATTCCCGGTGTTTGGCTTGAGCTGGAAGTTATGGGAATAAAATGCCCCATGGTAAATACAGTATGCGATGACAGCTGGTTTTTTACCCGTCACGGAAAACGGGTCCATGACCGTTCACGATATCAGCTGGATTTCAGAAATCCAAAAGTTACAGATCATGCCAACGAGGTAATAGACCGGCTTGTTTCACAGTACGGTGTAGGCTACATCAAAATGGACTACAACATTGAGCCGGGAATCGGCACTGAGCAAAATGCCGACAGCGTTGGTGACGGACTTTTGCAGCACGAAAGAGCATATCTGCAATGGCTTGACGGCATATTCAAAAAATATCCGAAACTGATTATTGAAAACTGTTCCAGCGGCGGTCTGAGAATGGACTATGCCATGCTTTCTAGGTATTCAATACAGTCCACATCTGACCAGGACGATTACAGAAAATACTGCACCATTGCGGCAAATGCACCGTCAGCTTTATGTCCTGAACAGGCTGCTGTATGGTCATATCCTATGCTTGGAGGCGACCGTGAGGAAGTTGTTTTCAATATGGTCAACGCCATGCTTTTGCGTATTCACCAAAGCGGACATCTTGTAAATCTGCCCCCTGAAAGCAAAGAGCTTATAAAGGAAGGCATTGCAGTTTACAAGAAAATAAGAAAAGACATTAAAAATGCTCTGCCCTTCTGGTGTCTCGGTACTTCAAGCTTTTCAGACGAATGGGTCTCACTGGGACTGAGAACAGAAAACACTGCTTATCTTGCTGTATGGCGAAAAGAAACCAGTAATGACAGCATATCCCTGCCAATAGATTTTCTCAAGGGCAAAGATGCGGAGATCTCCTGCATTTATCCCTCATTCAACGAAGATGAATTCTGCTTTAACAAGCAGTCGGGAAAGGTATCCGTAAGACTGAAAAAGCAATATACTGCAAGACTTTTCAAGCTTGCTTTTTAACAAACCTCTCGCTCAACAGCTTTGCAAGCTTTATAACGATCATTGCACAACCCGGCAGAATTGCCACATCTCCGGTATATGTGTACAATGTTTTGGACTTTATCATTTTTATATTTTCGCTTACTGCAATTTTCTCAGAATTGGTTATGCGGACAGTTTCCTCTCCCCACGGAGTTATAACTGCCGAAACACCGCAGTTTCCTGCACGGAGTCCGTATTTGCCTGACTCCACAGTACGCAGAATGGTATGACGGTAATGTGCATATTTTCCATAGCTTTTGCCGAACCAGGAATCATTGGTTGAAACGCAGAGCACCTCTGCACCCTTTTGCATCTGTGCTCGGGTTATTGAGGGATAAATGGACTCAATGCAAATAACTGTTGCAATCTTTATATTGTTTTCCCGCAAAAGCTCTTTATTCTGCTGATGTGTTGCCGAGGTTAAAGTATCCTCATTTAAAATATCCGCAAAGGGAATCTTTTCCCCGAAAGGGACAAGCACCTGCTTATAATACGGCGTCCGGCAAAAGCCCTCGCCGTTTACCGTATACATGGAATTATAGGACTTTTCGTCATTTTTGGTAAAGCACCCTGTCACCAGGGTTGTATTATGCTGCTGTGCAAATTTTACCAAGGAACAAAAACATTCCGACTTACTTTCATAGCTTGACGGCACGGCAGTTTCAGGCAGCAATACAAATTCAATATCCGGCTGCCAGTATTTTTCCATAATTGCTTTATATGAATTAACCGCATCCATTCCCTTCAGCTTTTTCTTTTCAACTCCCTCAATATTATCCTGAGCTACCATAACCTTAGTATCTTCAATGTCTGAAATACTGTCTTTAAGATTTGTTATACGATACTGAGAAAAAGCCACCACCAAAGACAAAGCCGAAATAAAAATTGCCGAGCAGCCAAATATATGTTTTACTTTTCTGCAGCAAAAAGCATATGCTATAACACTGCTCATAAGAAGAACAATCAAACTCAGGAAATGACTTCCCAATAATGACGCAGGCTGAACAAGCAACGGCTCTGATGTTAAAGCAAGACCGATTTCCGACCAAGGGAAGGTCAATACGGGAACATATTCCGCAAGCCATTCTCCTACTGTAAACAGGCAGGAAAATATTATAAAATCATAAGGCTTATCTTTTTTCAGATAAGGATAAAACCAAAGAGGAATATACATAATTATAAAAAGCCATGCCGTTACCGCAAGCACAACCAGCAAAGCCAGAAATACAGATATTGCCTTTGGCAAGGGAATACAATCAGAAATGGTTATGAGAAACAAGGACTGCACAAAATAATACGGCAACATAAATTCCATTGCCACATTTCTGTATTCTTTTTTTGAGGATGACAAATAAACCTCTGTGAGCAGAGGCACAAAGGATATAAATATAAAAAACGGAGCGTCTATGCACACCTGAAGAGCACCTGCAAATGCTCCTGAAATTATGAGAAGAAGGATTCTGCTAAGCTTATTTTTTTCCATATATTTATAATGCACATTATTTGCAAAATAATTCAGAAAGGAGAGGGGTTTATGATTACATTGCCCGATTATGTAAAAACTGTTATATACACGCTTAACAAAAACGGTTACAAAGCTTATGCTGTGGGCGGCTGTATACGTGATTCCCTATTGGGTAAAGAGCCATACGACTATGATGTCTGCACGGACTGCCCTCCTGATAAAATGGAAAAGGTTTTCAACTCTTTTAAAGTAATTGAAACGGGGCTGAAACACGGTACTCTGACAGTAATAGCAGAACACAAGAGCATTGAAGTCACCACTTTCAGATATGACGGTGATTACATCAATCACCGCAAGCCAAAAGAAGTAAAATTTGTTTCTGACCTTACCGAAGATCTGAAACGGCGTGACTTTACTGTAAATGCAATGTGCTGTGACATAAACGGAAAACTTTTTGATTATTTCAATGGACAGAAAGACTTAAAAAACAAGCTGATAAAATGCGTCGGCAACCCGGAAAAGCGTTTTGAAGAGGACGCTTTGAGAATTTTAAGAGCCTTGCGTTTTGCGTCAACCCTTGATTTTGAAATTGACCGGCAGACCAGACAGGCGATTTTCAGTAAAAAAGACTTACTCAGATGCATTTCGGCAGAGAGGATCTCAGCAGAGCTGAAAAGACTCTTATGCGGCAAAGCCGTTACAAGAATATTAATGGAATACCGTGAGGTTTTTGCAGTAATTATCCCGGAAATTATTCCATGCTTTGGATATCCCCAACATACTCCCCACCACTGCTATACCGTCTGGGAACACATTGCGAGAAGCGTAGGATATGTAAAACCCGACCCGACCATACGAACAGCCATGCTTTTACACGATATCGGCAAACCGCAATGTGAAACAGTTGACGAAAAGGGTATATCACATTTTAAAAAGCACCCTACTGTCAGCAGCATAAAAGCAAGAGAAATTCTGAAACGGCTTAAATATGACACAAAAACGCTGGAATATATCTGCGAGCTGATTTACGAGCATGACAACCGCATTGCATCGGACAAAAAAACGGTAGCTCATTTTGCGTCAAAGCATGACTTCCCTTTTTTATTCGATTATCTGGAAATACGCCGGGGTGACACCTATGCGCAATCGTCATATCTCAGAAAAGAAAAGCTTGCATCATTAGACCAAATCGCTGAAAATGCCATTGAGCTTATGGAGCAGGACAAATGCCTGAAAATTGCCGATTTAAAGGTTAACGGTAATGATTTAAAGGCATTAGGATTTTGCGGCAAGGAAATCGGCGACCAGCTGAAAAAAATACTTGACCTTGTAATAGACGAACAGCTGGAAAATGACAAAAACAAGATTTTAGACTATGTTAAGGAGAGTCAAAATGAATTATAATCTGATGAACAAAAGAGTAATTCTCATTGGTTTAGTTATTATATGGTGTGCTGTGATATTTATGTTTTCGGCGGACAACTCGGACGAGTCTTCAGAAAAAAGCCAATCTATTGTAAACACAATCTGTGAAATGCTCATTCCTGAATATGATGATTTTACCGGGGCGGAACGGGCAAAGGTAGTTGACAAGCTGGAATTCTGGGTGAGAAAAACTGCTCACTTTACAGAATATGCTGTTTTAGGCGCATTGTGTGCGGCGGCGCTCTACGGCTTTAAAAACAAGTTCCGTTATCCCATATCTGTAGGGTTCTCTTTCCTATATGCCTGCTCAGACGAAATTCATCAGCTGTTTGTATCGGGGCGAACCGGACAGTTCCGGGATGTTATCATCGACACAAGCGGTGCGGTTGCGGGAGCATTAATTGTATTCCTCATATGCCTGGCAATAAAAAAAAGTGCTGCAAAAAACAGCACTGTATAGCATTTTTAAGCGTGCAAAGTATTCTTACTATGCACGCTTTTTCTTTCAGAAAAGTCTATTTCAGTTATTTAAGCAGCCCTCTCACACCGTGAAAATCCGGACCCGGAAATATTCCCATACATTCACTTTTATGCAGAGCGTTGATGAAAGGAAATTTCACTAGCTGCAAATTATTTCCATAGAATGAATTCAGCGACCAAGATTGCTCTTAGTCGCTGTGAATACATTTTTTAATCTTTGTCTGACTTTTTTGCGGTCAGTACAAAAGGTATCCCTTACAATGTGATTATCATTTAAAGAATAAATCAATCCAGCTCAAAAGCACCTGTATACAGCTGATAATACTTGCCCTTTTCGGCGATAAGCTGATTATGATTTCCTCGTTCGATTATGCGTCCGTTTTCGAGAACCATAATCATATCTGAGTTGTGTATTGTTGAAAGTCTGTGGGCAATTACAAAAACTGTTCTGCCGTACATAAGGGCATCCATACCGCTTTGAACAATGGCTTCCGTTCTGGTATCTATGCTTGAAGTTGCCTCATCAAGAATCATTACCGGCGGATCTGCAACAGCAGCCCGTGCTATTGAAATAAGCTGACGCTGTCCTTGTGAAAGTCCTGAACCGTCTCCGGAAAGCAAAGTATCGTAACCCTTCGGGAGTCTTGAAATAAAGCTGTCAGCATTTACAAGCTTTGCAGCGGCAATACATTCCTCATCGGTTGCGTCAAGATTGCCGTATCTGATATTTTCCATAACCGTTCCTGTGAAAAGGTTAACGTCCTGCAAAACTATTCCGAGAGAATGTCTTAAATCGCTTTTACAGATTTTATTTATATTTATTCCGTCATATCGGATTTTTCCGTCTGCAATATCATAAAACCTGTTTATCAGATTTGTAATTGTTGTTTTTCCTGCACCGGTTGCACCCACAAAAGCGATTTTCTGTCCCGGATCAGCAGTCAGAGTTACATTGTGCAGTACTATCTTATCAGGATTATAACCGAAATCCACATCGTTGAATTCAATATGACCTTCCAGCTTTGAATATGTAACTGTTCCGTCACTATGCGGATGCTTCCATGCCCAAAGACCTGTTCTCTCATCAGCTTCAGTCAGCTCGTCTCCGTTATATTTTGCATTTACAAGAGTTACATATCCGTCATCTGTTTCAGGTTCTTCATCCAGAAGTGCAAAAATTCTCTTTGCACCTGCAAGTGCCATTACAAACGAATTTATCTGCTGTGAAATCTGTGTTATAGGCTGTGTAAAGCTTCGGCTGAGCTGCAGGAATGATGCAATAACACCCAGAGTAAGTCCGCCGAAATCAGCAATAGCAAGAGCTCCTCCGAACATTGCAATAAGAACATATTGAAAATGGCCCAGATTTCCCATAATAGGCATAAGAATATTTGCCAGCTTATTAGCTTCTGCGGCATTTTCACCAAGCTCATTATTAAGCTTGTCAAATTCTTCTTCACATTTTCTCTCGTGGCAGAATACCTTTACAACCTTCTGACCGTTAATCATCTCTTCAATATAGCCGTTTACTTCTCCCAGAGATTTCTGCTGTTTTGTAAAGTATTCACCGCTTTTACCTGCAATGTTTTTTGTGACAAGCATCATAGCAACAACTGAAAGCAATACAAACAAAGTCATATAAATATTTGTTGCAACCATTGCAACAAAAACTGTTATGATAGTAATGGTCATCTGCATAATCTGAGGAATACTTTGAGTAAGCACCTGCCTGATTGTATCAGTATCATTAGTGTAACAGCTCATAATATCGCCGTGGGTGTGGGTATCAAAGTATTTTATGGGCAGTTTCTGCATATGGATAAACATTTCATCACGAATATCTTTAAGTATCTTATGGGAAAGTCCTGCCATAATTCTTGTATAAACAGTTACTGCAATTACTCCTATGAGATAAACAACTCCCATAATTATGATTGTTTTAAGCAGTGCTGTGAATACAGGATGTTCCTGTCCCAGCAGTGGTGTGATATAGTCATCAATCAATGTCTGCGTGAAAAGTGATGACGCAACAGAAACAATGGAGTTTATAATAATGCATATAAACACAACTGCCATTGTTCCTTTATATTTGAATATATAGCTTAAAAGACGTTTTAATGTTTTTCCGTCAGGTTTCATAAGCTTTCTTGGCATTGGTTCTTTTGGTCCTCTCATCTTCCAACACCTCCGTTTGTCTGTGATTCATAAACCTCACGATAAATGCTGTTATTCTTAACAAGCTCATCATGAGTTCCGATACCGTTGATTTTTCCGTCATCAAGCACAATAATCATATCCGAATCCTGAATTGAGGATATACGCTGTGCAATGATAAGCTTTGTAGTATTTGGAATATCCTCTCTGAAAGCCTTTCTGATTGCTGCATCTGTTGCGGTATCAACTGCACTTGTGGAATCATCGAGAATTAATATTTTCGGCTTTTTAAGCAAAGCTCTTGCAATACAAAGACGCTGTTTTTGTCCTCCGGAAACATTTGAGCCGTCCTGCTCTATATATGTATCATATTTATCAGGGAATGTCTGAATAAATGAATCTGCCTGAGCAAGCTGACAAGCGTGAACAAGTTCTTCATCAGTGGCATTTTCATTTCCCCAGCGAAGATTTTCCTTAATCGTACCTGAGAAAAGAACATTCTTCTGCAAAACCATTGCAACTTCATTTCTCAAAGAATCAAGGTCATATTTTCTTACGTCAACTCCGCCGACTTCAACGCTTCCGCTTGTAACGTCATATAGTCTTGGAATAAGCTGAACAAAAGATGATTTTGAACTTCCCGTTCCGCCGATTATTCCTACGGTTGAGCCTGAAGGAATATCAATATTAATATTGTCAAGGCAATG
>JBJFBR010000100.1:0-2903 GCA_051888545.1 Oscillospiraceae bacterium | reverse complement strand
GTCAAAATGACTTGAAGCTTTGGAAAAGCCTTTGACATGGCTTGCATGGATCCAGCCCAGATAGATCACTGGGCTGCCGCCGGAAATTTGTGAACCAGCCTCCTCAAGAGAATAAGCGGGAAGACCAATTTGTTCCCCTAACAATAGGGCATATTGCTGTGTGTGTCCGGTATTGGATGTGTACACAATTGCAGTTGGTTTCATGCTGAACTTCCTTTCTCTTTCTATGACCTAACAGCTTTTCTACTATTTTAAGATATCTCATCCTTTCACGATAGGTGGTTTTTGCAGGGAAATGTGTTTATTATTTAGATGAAAGGATCCACTGCGGCAGCCAGTCCTGTCCGCAGTGGGTTTTTACACCAGTCTGTGACTTTCTTCTGTACAAATGGAGCGGTTCCGACATCTTATTTCTGCCCTTATGCTTTTCTCATTCTGACACCTTGGAAATATCTTCCGCATCAATTACCTGATAACCTGCATCTTTCAAACACTTTGCAAAAATTCCAGAACCAGAGATCAGTTTGCCAGTAAAACTGCCATCATAAATCTGATTCACACCACAAGTGGGACTTCTGGACTGCAGAATGGCACACTCGATTTCCTCTTGATGAATTTGATCTATTATATGGGCTACAGTATTTCGTAAGGGTGCATCGACATTCTTGCCGTCCCGATCTATCTGTACTCCATCAACAATTTCAATAGGCGCTCTGGGGCAACCCATTCCCGCCATCATCTCCGGGCATATGGCAAGGACTTCTTTGCCTTGCACGAAAGCCGCAACTGCTGAATTGTAATTGTTACCACCGTCGTATTTACAGTTTTCTCCCAGCAAGCACGCACTGACCAATACTTTCGTCATATTCTTTTGTCCCTTTAGATTTTTCATCGCTTCCGGGTTATCTGCGAGAATCGTTCCGACAGTCTGGCATTTTTCCATATTTGGGCAGTCACCGCAGGTTTCAACGTCTTTTTTCATCGCACACTGACGGATCTGGCACAGGCTGTCACAGAAAACTGTTTTAATTCCCTCGGCACGACAACCTTGACAATTGATATGTTCAGGCAGAATTGGTGCATGATTTAACTCGGCCCATTTTTTCGCAGTTTTTTCGCGCAAAGCCTGATCATCCCGCACCGTTGCAATATACGCGTCGCATTTCTCACAATCCAGTCCGCAGTATGCAATCATTTTTTTCATCAACATTTACCTCCACAAATTACATTTTTCACTTTCATATCCTTGCTTCCTTTATTATATAGCGTTCTTTAACGGAAATGAAGCCTGCACTGAATGCCCGGACAAATTACAGAGCCATCATTGCACGGAAATGAAATTTCTTTTTCATATTGAAAGCCCGGCTTTTCCATAACTCTTCCGGTGGCGGCATTGTCTTTTGCGTACCGTCCAACAACTTCAACTACACCAAGCTTCGTCTGCGCAAAGTCAAGGATACATCGCATTCTTCCGTGGCATATCCATGTTCCCAATAACATTTGCCGAAATTATAGCCAAACTCCCAACTATGTACTTCTTTCTCTTAATAGATCAGTGACGTTCCAATCAATTTATGTGTGCTTTTCTCCTTGTGCCTATTTTATCAAAACGCTTTCTGAGTTCCGTCCTCTGAAAATTCAATGTTTATTGCTCCGATACCGCCGTCAATTTCAATTCTGTTCTCGCCGGTGCCGTAAACGGAATCGTCACTCATACTTTCTCCCTGAAGCTTGGCTTCACCGATGCCTTTATCAATTTCTATCTGATAGTCTTCACGGCTTCCCAAAAGAGTAAGCTTGGTTTCGCCGATTCCGTAGTCAAGTCGGCTTTGCCCCTCAATACGGCTTTTAAGCGTCAGCTCACCGACGCCCATATCAAGTCCCAAATTGCAAATCCGTCCGCCGTCTATCTTCAGTTCACCGGCACCGCCTTCAATATCGGCACGGGAGTTGGCCGTAAGATTTTTAATATCCGCTTTTCCCGCACCGAGAAAAAGCTCTAAAACATCACACGACAAAGTTTCAATTTCAACCTTACCTGCACCTGTATTAATCATAGCATCGTCAAACACAAAATCTTTAGGAATACTTAAAATAACCGTTGCCCCTTTGGGAGATGTTGCAAAAAATTTCTTTGTTTCACCGATAGTGAGTTTACCGTTATCTGCTTTTACAGAAATATAATTATGATTGCTTTCTACCGAGAATTTTTCGGCGGTTTTTATTTTAAGCTTTGCTTCGCTGAGACTAAGCGACAGGGAGGAAATCTCTTCCTCAATCGGATAGACCTGCATTTCGCCCACAGCCTCATTGTCCCTGCCTGAAAGGATATACGAGACACCGACAAGTCCTGTAATTATTCCGACGATAATACTGATACTCAAGAACATTGCAAATGCAAAGGTGAGATATTTGATTACTTTTTGAAACAAATTCATTTGATTTCAACACCTCCGAACATACAGGTCGCGTAGATATATACGGTAACGGCACCCTGAACGGTCGGACGGTGATTTTTATCCGAAACTCCGCCGAAAATGGAATTTGAGTTAACTTTGACATTTACATAATCAGGCACGAAAATATCAATTCCGCCGAAAACAGCCGTTGCGGTAACAGCACAGTCTTTCTCAATAACCGCGTTTCTAAGGTCGCACTTAACGCCGCCGAAAACCGCTGTAAGTTCAGCACCGTTGAACACTTCGCCGTCAAAGTTAAGATTTTGACCTGAAAAGGTTGCACAGCCAATTTTGATATTCTCTCCGTTTTGCTTTGAGTTTTCCAGTAATTTCATTGCTTTGTCTCCGAAAAACGCGCCGAAAATGAGCTTTAAACCGATGATAACGATAATTACGGGAACAGCAAGTTTCCAAAGCATATCAAAACTCAGAACATCCTGACAA
>JBJFBR010000099.1:10391-16540 GCA_051888545.1 Oscillospiraceae bacterium | reverse complement strand
GACAAGGATATAACTCCTTTCGCTTTTGACAATGAAAATAAGCTTGAAAACAAGGTTTGCTGTTATGTTGCCTATACAAATGAGGAAACTCATAGGGTTATAAGAGAGAACATTCACCGTTCACCAATGTATTCAGGCAGAATAGAGGGTGTGGGACCACGTTACTGCCCGTCTATTGAGGATAAAATCATGCGTTTTCCCGATAAGACCCGTCATCAGCTGTTTATTGAACCAATGGGACTGGATACTGACGAATATTATCTTCAGGGAATGTCCTCATCACTTCCTGAAGATGTTCAGATAAAATTCCTGCGCACAATAAAAGGTCTGGAAAATGTAGAGATAATGCGAAATGCTTATGCTATAGAGTATGACTGCTGCGATCCTTTGCAGCTGCTGCCTACGCTGGAATTCAAAAAAATCAGCGGACTTTACGGTGCAGGTCAGTTTAACGGTACTTCAGGATATGAAGAAGCGGCAGCACAGGGACTTGTTGCAGGGATTAATGCCGCTTTAAAGATCAAGGGCGAAGAGCCTATGATTCTTGACAGAGCGTCGTCATATACAGGAACACTTATTGATGATCTGGTTACAAAGGGCTGTATGGATCCATACAGAATACTTACATCAAGAAGTGAATACCGTCTTTTGCTCAGACAGGATAATGCGGATATCCGATTGACTCCTATTGGTCACAGAGTAGGTTTGATTTCTGATGAACGGTATAATAAACTTCAGGAAAAGATAAAACTTGTGGACAAAGAAGTTGACCGTGTCAGCCATGTTAACCTCGGACCGTCAAAGGAACTGAACGATTATCTTGTAAGCTGCGGTACAGAACCGTTGTCATCGGGTATAAAGCTTGCACAGCTTATAAGACGGCCTCAGCTTTCATATGAAGGCCTGGCGTTTATTGACCCACAGCGTCCCCAGCTTCCCAAACAGGTCAAAGAGCAGGTGGAACTGCAGATTAAATATAACGGATATATTAAAATTCAGCTGGAGCAGGTTGAAAGTATGCGAAAGCTTGAACGCAAGGCTTTGAGTCCGGATATGGATTATTCACAAATCAAGGGGCTCCGTCTTGAGGCGATTGAAAAGCTCAATAAAATAAAGCCTCTCAGCGTTGGACAGGCAAGCAGAATTTCAGGAGTTAATCCGGCTGATATAAATGTGCTTTTGATTTATCTAACCCAACATTAATGTTGGGTTTTACAACACTAGTGTTGTGTTTTTCAACATTAATGTTGGGTTTTACAGTATTAGTTCTGTGCTTTGGTTTTGCATAGAGAATTAATACGGCGGTAAGGTTTGGCAGAGCCATAAGACCATTGAAAATGTCGGATATTCCCCATACGGTTTCAAGAGAGGCAAAAGAACCTATAAAAACGCAAAGTGCAAAAAGCCACTTATAAAAGAAGCTGCTTTTGGGGAAAATATAATGCCATGCTCTTTCGCCGATAAAAAACCAGCCGATTATGGTTGCAAAAGCGAAGAGTATAACCGATATGGCTGTAAAAACTCCGCCGATACCGCCCAGGCCTTTTGAAAATGCAGTGCAAATTATGTCAGAACCGCCGTTCTTGATGTCTGTGCCGCTGACCAGAAGTACTAATGCTGTCAGTGTGCATATGACCATAGTGTCAATGAAAACTTCAATCATTCCCCAACAGCCCTGAACTTTTGGGGATTTCATCTGGCATGAGCTGTGTATGGCTACGGTTGAGCCAAGTCCGGCTTCGTTGGAAAATACTCCGCGGCGGAGACCAGTTATGACAGCCTGTTTAACGGCAAAACCAATTCCGCCGCCTGCAGCGGCCCTTAATCCGAAAGCAGAAGAGAAAATCTCGGAAAAAGCGTCCCCTAATCTTGAATGAAAACGAATTATAACAGCCAATGAGCCTAAAATATACATTACAGCCATTATGGGAACAAGCTTTTCGGTGCATTTGGCAGCACGCTTTTTACCAAGCATAATAAATGTTATAATCAATGTTATGACTGCACCGCATATCTTTGGAGGAATGTTAAACTGACTTTCACAGGCTGCGGCGATTGAGTTGCTTTGACTCATATTTCCCATTCCCAGTGATGCCAGGGCACAGAAAAGTGCAAATAAAACAGCAAGCCATTTAGAGTGCAGTCCTTTTTCCATATATGCCATTGCCCCTGAGATGCCTGTTTTCTGACAGTATTCAACTCCAAGCATATTTTCTGCATAGGATAGTGCCATACCGAAAAAGGCAGATACCCACATCCAGAAAATTGCTCCTGCACCGCCGATTGCAATGGCTGTTCCCACGCCCGTAATGCTTCCCGTTCCAACGGTAGCAGCCAGTGCCGTGGCAATACCCTGACGCTGTGTTAAGCTGTCGGATTTTCCGTCCCTATGGCAAAGGGACCTTCGGGCATTTTTTATATTTCTTTTAAAACGAAGCTGAGGAAATTTAAGCTTAAAAGTTAAAAAAATGCCTCCTCCAAGCATAAGAATTAAAACGGGATAACCCCATATAGCCTGAGAAATGCTTTCAATAATACGGTCTGCGTCCATTTTATCACCTCATTATGTTGAATGTTATGATAAAATGATTGACTTTATTCCTGAGAGACAGGTGAAAGAAAGGCGATTTGTATGATAAACTGCAAACCTGCAAAAAGATCTGTATTTCTAATATATTTTGTATCTATAGTGCTTTTCTGTGTACTTTTTTATTTCAGCAGCTATCTTAAA
Source organism: Oscillospiraceae bacterium (assembly GCA_051888545.1). Classification (GTDB taxonomy): domain Bacteria; phylum Bacillota; class Clostridia; order Oscillospirales; family Ruminococcaceae; genus FB2012. The sequence goes on along the minus strand of JBJFBR010000099.1, from coordinate 13,809 downwards.
CCTTTTCTGGGCAGATATATGCAGCTGCTGTATATAATATTATGTGTAATTGCCGCTGTGGTGCTTTTTGTTATATTGCCTGTGTTTTTTAAGTATACGAGTATTACTATTACTAATAAAGAAATTATCAAGCACAGCTTTTTTGCATTGTTTAAAACTCAGTATATGTCTATGGAGTCGGTAACTTCCGTTACAACGGCAATGTTACCGCTCAGTAAGTATACCGGTTTTAATTTTATGTCTGTAAATGCTCTGGGGGCAAATATGATCATGCTGTTTATGAAGCGTGAGGACTGTATTGCAATTTCAAAGTATATCGAAGAAAATATCAGTAAGCGTGTAAATAAGTAATAAAGGCTGTTGGGAGAGTGATGAGCTTGAAAGGAGCTATAAACAAATATTTAAAGAAATTCAACAGCTTTTTTGCACACAGACAGCATCCTTTAAAGCTGTTTATATATATTTCCAAAAACCTCTGGCTGCTTCTAATCCCTTTGGGTAAATATCTTATTGCCACGAGATTTGACTTTCAGAGCTGGATAAAAACCAACTGGCTGGATATTCTTGTATTTTCAGCAATTTTTGCAATAGCGTTTCTGCGTTGGTTTTTTGTATATTTTGAAACTGATGAAATTTCCCTTACAGCACATCATGGACCTTTCGGACTTATGAAAACAAGAGTATTTTTTAATGAGATAACCACCTGTTCGTGCTGTCAGGATTATATAGAAAGAATATTCAATGCAGCAACACTGTATATAAAAACCAATGCTACCTCTGTTTCGGCATCAGACGTTAAGCTTGTCATAAGTAAAAAAGCTGCTGATGAGGTTTACAGTCAGGTCACAAGGAAATGTGAAGGCAAGGTCAAGCGTACAATAAAAACCAAGAAACGGTACCTGGCAGCATTTTCAATGCTTTTTTCATCTACTCTTGCAGGGGTAATAGTATTTATATCCTTTATGTTTCAGATCTATCAGCTTGTGGGAAAAGAGCTTGAGCAGACTCTTGTGGAACGGGTAAACGGAGAAATCGGAAAGGTTAATTCCATAATTTTCAGGCTGACAAATACAATACCAAGAATTATTGTTGTTATAATATACATTGTTCTTATATGCTGGGCAATATCATTTCTATCCAATCTTATAAGGCATTGGGGCTTTGAGGCAACACGCTGCGGCTCGCAGATTCTTATAAAAAGCGGTCTGGTGGTGCGAAGAAAGCATGCTTTGAACCGAAATAAATTTGTGTATATTGATTATGAAAAGAATTTGCTCATGAGGCTTTTCAAGGTAAGTTCGGTTAATGTCTGCTGTGCAGGATATGGTGCTAAAAACCGTGAATTTGCGGCACTGATACCTATAACAACACAGAAAGAAGTGAGGAAATCGCTTAAGATATTGGTTCCTGACCTTCCTCATTCGACTATAAATATAAAAACAGGCGGAATAAAGGATATATTCCGCTTTGTAGCTCTTCCGTTTTTTATGAGCTTTATTCCCATTGCGGCTAATTTTGTAATTAAGCTGTTTATATCGAAATGGCACTATGAGATCAATGTTATAACCGCTATTGCACTTATTCCTTTTATCTGGAAAATCATTGTTTCTATAGCTGCCGCATACAACACATCCATAGGTTTTGATGATATTTACTGTACGCTGAGGTACTGCAAAATGTTTCATTTTCATAAGGTGCTTATTTCAAAGGGAAATATCAGCAAGATGGAAATTACACAGACTGTGTTCCAGAAGGTAAGCAAAATGTGCAATATAAGAGTATATTCAAAATCAAGAAATGTAAAAAAGCATCTGCTGAGGAATCTGCCGTTGGAGCAGGCACGTCAGCTTTGCATAGAAAACGGATTTAATGTTGTCTGATTGTTAGGGTGATTATATGGCAAAAAGTAAAACAATGTATGTCTGCAGCCAGTGCGGATATGAAACATCAAAATGGAACGGTAAATGTCCCTCCTGCGGAGAGTGGAATACTTTTGAGGAATGTGAAACAACTGTGCATAAAACCACAGGCGGAAAGGCTGTAGCTGTTCGGGATATTTCCGATAAAATCGTGAATATATCCGATGTTGATGCCAGCTATAATGAGATTCGCTATTCTACAGGTTCAGAAGAGCTTGACAGAGTATTGGGGGGAGGACTTGTAAAGGGTTCGCTGGTGCTTTTAGGCGGTGAACCGGGAATCGGAAAGTCAACAATGCTTTTACAGATATGTCAGTATCTCGGTGAAAACTATACGATTCTGTATGTTTCGGGAGAAGAATCTGTTCGGCAGATAAAACTTCGGGCAAAGCGTCTTAATGTGGACAGCGGGAATCTATATCTTCTTGCCTGCACCGACTGCGAAGAAATATGCTCTGTAATAAAAAAAGAAAAGCCTGAAATTGTAATTATAGACTCAATTCAGACTATGAGCATTGGTGCAATTTCTTCGGCACAGGGTTCGGTAACTCAGGTCAGAGAATGCACAAATATGTTTATGAAAACTGCAAAATCGGAAGAAATCCCCATGTTTATTGTGGGCCATGTCAATAAAGACGGTGCCATTGCAGGGCCAAAGGTTATGGAGCATATTGTTGACTGTGTATTGTACTTTGAGGGTGAGAGAAATCTTTCTTACCGTATGCTACGGAGTATAAAAAACCGTTTTGGTTCAACAAATGAAATCGGTGTCTTTGAAATGCTTGACAATGGGCTCAACGAGGTTGAAAATCCTTCAATGATGCTCCTTGCAGGCCGTCCTACAAATGTATCAGGCTGCTGTGTAGCCTGCGTAATGGAAGGCAGCCGTCCGATAATGGCAGAAGTGCAGGCTCTTGTTTCAAAAAGTGGTTTTTCGGCGCCAAGACGTACTTCCACAGGCTATGACTACAACCGGATGTCAATAATTATTGCTGTGCTTGAAAAGCGATTGGGATATTTCTTTGGCGGGCTTGATGTTTATCTGAACATTGTGGGAGGCTTAAAGCTTGACGAGCCGGCAGCTGATTTGTCAGTGGCTCTGGCATTGTATTCAAGTCTTACCGACAAGGTGGTGAGTGAAAAGCTGCTGGCATTCGGAGAAATAGGTTTAGGAGGAGAGCTGAGAAATGTTTCAAATGTGGCAAAACGATTGCATGAGGCAGAACGTATGGGATTTGAAACGTGCATAGTTCCTGCTCAGAGTCTGAAATCTGTAGACGTTTCGGGTTTTTCAATGAAGATAATCGGAGTAAGAACAATAAAAGATGCTTTTCGGTATATTTAGCAATAGATTTTGTAAAACAAAACCTCACAGTATTAAGCTGTGAGGTCATATTATTTTATTTGCTTTCCAGTAGTTTTTCAGCTGATGCAAGCTTAACTGCAATAACAAACAACTCCATTGCTGATTTAAGCTCCTCAAGAGGAGGATAGCTTGG
>JBJFBR010000099.1:7558-10291 GCA_051888545.1 Oscillospiraceae bacterium | reverse complement strand
GAGGCAGCCATAACTGCAACTCCGCCGCCTGCAAAAGTGATTTTTGATGTTGAGGCAAATTCATAAATCATATCTTCTTTGCCGTTTTTCTTTGCTTCATCAAAGATGTTCAGAAGTTTGTCGGGAGTGTCTGTAAGATGATGAATGCAGTATGCGTTGTCCCAGAAAATTCTGAAGTCCTTTGCGGCAGGTGAAAGATTTGCAAATCTCTTAACTACTTCGTCTGAATATGTGATACCCAGAGGGTTGGAATACATAGGCACGCACCAGACACCCTTAATAGTATCGTCTTCTGCTACCAGCTTTTCAATCATATCCATATCCGGACCGTCATCGTTCATAGGAATTGTAATAAGCTCAAAGCCCATATTTTCTGTTATGGCAAAATGTCTGTCATATCCCGGTGCAGGACAAAGCCATTTGATTTTTTCATAGTCTTTCCAAGGCTTGCTTTCACCGTCAACTCCAAAAATAACACATTTTGCAATAGTATCGTACATAATATTCAGGCTGGAGTTTCCGCATACAATAATTTCATCGGTGGAAAGGTCAAGCATCTGAGCAAAAAGTCTTTTCGCATCAATAATACCGTCAAGTCCGCCATAGTTACGGCAGTCTGTCCCGTCAGAAGCTTTGTAGTCAGCATCATAGCTGTTTACAGCTGCAAGCATTTGCATTGCAAGGTCAAGCTGTTCTGATGAAGGCTTTCCACGAGCCATATTAAGGCTGAGTCCCTTTGCTTTAAAATCATCATATGCTTTTTGCTGTTTATTTTTAAAATCAGTTAATTGCTCTTTATTCATTTCTGAAAGCAACATATTAATAACCTCCGTTATATTCAGTATTTTCCCTATTTATTATATAACATTTGCATCAGAAATGCAAGTTGTTTTTTTATTTCTTGCAAAATATCATAATATTCCACTAATCACAACTTCAAAATTCTTTGTCTATCGGCATTTTATACTATAATCTTTTATTATAAGTAAAACTTAAATATTATATATAAATTTGAATTTGCAAGTTTTAAAACGTCAAAATGCTTGACTTTAAATGATAATAGTGTATAATATAATTGATAAGTTGTGATTATATGTTTATGGAAGGGAGTGGTCAGCGTGAAGTTAAATGCATATCTTGAAAAGATTTTGCCTGCAATCAAAGCCGTCTATGAAAACATGGATCAAAAGGTGCTTGTTGCAAATGAGAAATTATTTGTGGCTTGGAAAAATGATGATTCATTGCCAAATCTGATGAGCATTTATGACTTTGGAAAATACTACAATAAAGATTTGAAGCTCCCTATTGAAGAAAGTGCAATTCTGCACTATACAGATGAATATGCCGTAAAGGTAAACCCCATAAAAAATGATGAAGAAGTTTGCGGATACTTGTTTATGTTCTTCGATGCTGAAGACGTTGAAACAATGTATGACCGTTCTGTACACTATAAATACAAGGATAATCGTATCAGACGTGAAAGAAAAACACTGATTCCCATGTTGACGACTCTGGAGAATTTTTATATAAAACAAGAGTCTGTACCGTATGATTTTTATGAAACGGCAAAAGACGATGTAACTCAGTTATTGGCATCTAATGTCAATTACAATGAAATTACTAATTATTATAATGGTAAAATGTATACCGAATTATTCAATATTTCTAATTGTCTTGAAGAAACATCGCAAATTTTCCAGTCAAGGCTTTCTGATGACTGTATTTTCAGAACAGAAATTCAACCGGCAATGTTTATAAATATGTGCAGTGACAGTCTTATGAATGTGGTATTGAATCTGTTGGTCAATGCATATATGTATAATGACAATGAGGACAAGGAAATTCTGCTGAAAGCATACAATAAAGATGACAGTATGGTATATATTGATATCTGGGACAACGGAAACAGTTTTGATCTTGATGAGCTGAATAAATTATCTGTTCCGTTTCATCCTTTGGAGAAGCCTGTGGACAGCGAAGGTTTAGGACTTCCTCTTGCGAGAAAATTTGCAGAGCATTTTGGAGGAGAACTGCAGTTTATTGCTGAAAAGAAAGGCGGGCTTACAGTTCGCTTGGCTTTAAAAGCAGCAGTGGAAAATCGTCCTCTGGAGCTTTCGCTCAGATATCATCCTCTTATGGTGGGTGATTTTGAACCTGCGGCATGTATAGTTTCAAAAGCAAAGTTTTCAAAAAATAAATAGCAGTAATTAAAATGCCATTGTGGAGTAAAATATCCGCAATGGCATTTTTAACAGCATATATTTTAGTTAAACATTAAACATAATATGGATTGGGCTTAAAAATCAGTACAATTAAATCAATTAACCAGCCAATTCCGAACAAACCGCAGGTAAACAGATATACAAGACCCATTTTAGTTTTGCCTTCATAGAATTTATGACCGCAAATAGTACACAAACACAGGAAAAATGCTACCCATTTGTTTTTAGGATGACCTGTGACAATAACGGCCTGAACTTTCTGAGGCTTTTTTGCTTTGCCGTAAGAGGCATTTGAATTGTCAGCAGAATTGATGTTATATGTAATGTTATTAATAACAGTGTGAGTGTCAACCTTTTGAGGTTGAGGCAGCTCGCTTCCGCAATAGCTGCAGAATTTTGATTCTTGCGGAGTTTCTGCTCCGCAGTTAGGGCATTTCATAAAACATACCTCCTGTTTTATAAAGCAAAATGACCGCCTGTAAAGACGGTGCATTTTTGCAATCTCATAAAA
>JBJFBR010000099.1:1281-7458 GCA_051888545.1 Oscillospiraceae bacterium | reverse complement strand
TATCTTGATGAAGATGATGATTGGCAGGATGATGAGGACTCAGATGAAACTGAAGAGTCTGAAGACGATGCAAATGCAGAAACAAAAACAGTTATAAGTGCTGTTTATCTCCATCCCGAACCAAATTCAAGCTCAGAAAATCTGATGGTGCTTCCTGTAGGTGCAGAATGCAAGGTGTTCCGTAATGAAAACGGCTGGCTGTACCTTGAATATAACGGACAAAAGGGATATGCATATTATACTTTCTTTTCATAAGGATAATTAAGAGCTGCAATAATTTGCAGTTCTTTTTTTATTGTTGTATATTTCGCAGTGCTGTGTAAATAATAATTCAAGAAATTTGTTGGAAAGGATGCTGACAAAATGAGCTTGAATTTAACAAATGAACAGTATAAAAAAATGTATAAGGATGCTTCCTGCGGTACAAAGTGGTGGATAACGATTCCAAAAGCCTTTGTCATCGGAGGATTGATTTGTACTCTTGGACAGGCATTTTTAAATATGTATAAGGCATTTGGGCTTACTGAAAAAAATGCAGGTATTGCAACTTCTATGTCATTGGTATTCCTTTCGGTGCTGCTGACAGCACTGGGATTATATGACCGACTGGCAAAGCATGCAGGAGCAGGAACTCTGGTGCCGATTACAGGTTTTGCAAATTCAATTGCGGCCCCTGCTATAGAATTTAAAACAGAAGGTTTTGTGCTTGGCCTTGGAGCAAAAATTTTTATTATAAGCGGTCCTGTTATCCTTTATGGTATTCTTGCCAGTGTGGTTTACGGTCTGATTTATTTTATATTCTTTTAAAGAACGGTGGGTTTGTCCTGCCGTTTTTGCTTGATTTACTGCTTCAAAAGTGATATACTGAAACTGTATTTTAAATAAGGGCTTGCTCTGCCGCATAAAAGGCGGGGATATCTTGCTTTAGTTATATTTTATGTGAGGTTTGATTGTTATGAAAAATGGCTTTGTCAAAGTTGCAGCGTGTACCCCTGAAATAAAAGTGGCAGATGTGGACTTTAATGTGGAACAAATATTAAGTCAAATTAAATACTGTGCTGACAACAAGGTTAAAATAGCAGTATTTCCTGAACTCTGCATAACTTCTTATACCTGTCAGGATCTGTTTTTTCAGGACGCTTTGCTTGACAGGGCTATGGAAGGACTTCTGCAGATTGCAAAAGCTTCCGAAAAGCTTGATATGCTTGTGTTTGTGGGACTCCCTGTTAAATCAAAAGGGAAGCTTTATAACTGTGCAGCAGTAATGAAAAGCGGTGAAATATTAGCCTTTGTTCCAAAAACTCACCTTCCCAATTATAATGAATTCTATGAGCAAAGACATTTTGCCGCATTTGACGGTATTGAAGCATTGGTTGAAATGAAAAAATACGGAGATTATGAGCCTGTAAGTATGGGACAGTATATATTTGCATGCAAGGATATTCCTGAACTTGCGGTGGGCTGCGAGATATGCGAAGATTTGTGGGTAGCGGATCCTGTTTCAAATCATCTTGCAATGTCAGGAGCATCGGTTATCTGCAATCTCTCTGCCAGCGATGAGGTCATCGGTAAAGAACAATACCGCAGACAGTTGGTTTCAAATCAGTCAGCAAGACTTGTGAGCGGATATATTTACTGCTCCGCCGGTGACGGAGAATCAACTCAGGATATGGTATTCTCAGGACATAATATTATAGCTGAAAACGGCGGAATACTTGCCGAAAGCAAATTGTTTGAAAACGGCGTTCTTATCTCTGAAATAGATGTTAAAAAGCTTGCGTTTGAAAGACGAAAGATGTCTACTTATTCTGCCGAGAGCGATGCGTTTGACAAGATATATTTTGACTTGCAGCCGGAAGAAACCAGTCTTACACGAAAGATATCCAGAACTCCGTTTATTCCTTCAGATAATGAGGAAAGAAACGAGCGCTGCCATTTGATTTTGCAGATGCAGTCTCAGGGGCTGAAAAAACGCATTGAGCATACACATTCAAAAGCAGTAGTCATAGGTATTTCAGGCGGACTGGATTCCTGTCTGGCATTGCTTGTCTGCGTTGAGGCTATGGATCTGCTGAAACGTCCTCATTCGGATATTGTTGCTGTTACAATGCCGTGCTTTGGCACAACAAAGCGGACTCGTTCAAATGCTGAACTTATGTGCAGCGCATTGGGTGTAACTTTCAAAGAAGTAGATATAACAAAGTCGGTAAAGCAGCATTTTGAGGACATCGGCCATGATATAAACAATCATAATGTAGTGTTTGAAAACGGTCAGGCCCGTGAACGTACAAAGGTGCTTATGAATATCTCCAATCAGGTTGGAGGATTTGTAGTTGGCACAGGAGATTTGTCTGAGCTTGCACTTGGCTGGGCAACCTATAACGGAGACCATATGTCAATGTATGGTGTCAACGCATCAATTCCGAAAACACTTGTCCGTCATATTGTAAAGTATTATGCAGATACCACTACAAGCAAAGAGCTTGCACCGATTTTGCTTGATATTCTTGACACACCGGTTTCTCCTGAACTGCTGCCCACAGATGAATCGGCAACGGAAATCACTCAAAAAACTGAAGACCTTGTAGGACCTTATGAACTCCATGATTTTTATTTGTATTATGGAATACGCTGGGGGTTTGAACCGAAAAAAGTATATCGCCTTGCAAAAAATGCCTTTGACGGTGAATATGATGACAATACTATTTTAAAATGGCTCAAGACGTTTTACCGACGCTTTTTCTCACAGCAGTTTAAGCGTTCATGCCTGCCGGACGGTGCAAAGATTGGTTCGGTAACCCTTTCACCACGAGGGGATTGGAGAATGCCAAGCGATGCGGTATGTGATTTGTGGCAAAAACAGCTTGAAGAGCTATAATATATACAGATAAATAAATTAACAGGAAGTTTATCAGGAAATCTGAAATTCTTCCTGTTTTTTTATTGGTGATTGACATATATTTAAATGTTTGATATAATTGAATCTGTTGAAAAATGTTGAATTTGGTTATAAAGTGATGGTGTTATGTGGAGTATAAAAGAGGTTAAATCAAAAGCAAGAACAGCAATTAAAAAGAATTATTTTGCATGTCTTGCAGTATGCTTTCTGATGATTATACTGTCTTCTGAATATCAGAGCTTGTCACAGCTTATTATTGATTATGACGATGCAAATACAACATCAACTATAATTAATAATTTAAACTATACATCAGAAGATAAGCTTGTGTTTGTTCAGGAAGTTGAAAAGCTTTGCGGAGGAAAAGATAAGATCAGAAATGCAGATGCCCTTACAATACGGAATGCCGTAAATAAAGTTGCAAATGAATATGGTGTTCCGACAGATGCTTCACCATATCTTGAAAAATGGGTTGATGAATACATTACATACGGCAGCCGAGCGTTTGATTCAAAGCTATCGCCGTTCATATCAGGTTCAAAAACTTTATATTCTCAGAACAATACGATTTTAAAGGTTGATACAGACGATTCTGACAGCAGCGGCACAAAATCCTTGGGAGAACCTATTTCAATAAGAGATGTGCGGAATTTTGTCAATGTCATTACAGGCGGTTATGATGCAAAGCTTGGAGTAATAAACAATATTATAAGAGTTTTTAAGCAGAAGGAAACCTGGCGGATAATCACAGGCATAGGCTCTTCATCAGTTATGATTTTGCTTACTGTTTTTATTTCATTTCCGCTTATGGTGGGTGAAAAACGTTTTTTTATGGAGAGCAGAACATATCATAAAACAAAGGTAGGACGACTGGGCTTTTTGTTTAAGGAGAAATGTTCCCTTCATTCAACCTGGATTATATTTCTCAAAAATATATTTTCATTCCTGTGGGTGTTTACTATTGTAATGGCACCGGTGAAATATTTTGAATATCAGATGATAGATTTTATATTGGCAGAAAATCCAAAGGCAACAAGAAAAGAAGCGTTTACTCTTTCAAAGCAAATGATGAAGGGCAGCAAGAAAAAAATGTGCCTGCTTTATCTTTCATTGCTGCCATGGACAATTATTCCATGGTTTATAACAGTAGGCATAGTTGCGCTTATATTTGGAAACACGCCGTATATTACATTTGTATCAGGCTTTGTATGTACATTGGTGGGTATTTTCTTTTTGAATGCTTATACTGCTGCCACAAAGACAGAGGTATATATGGCACTGAGAAAGGAAGCTATAAAAAATCACTATGAGTACAGCGAAATACTTAATGACAGATATCTGGACATTGACCTTATGGAAGAACTTGAACAGATTAAAGAAAGTGAAGATAAGGAAATTGAAGAAAGATTGGAAAAAGTTAAGGAAGCATCTGCAGCTGATGTAAAATAATCTTTCGTGCTTGGGAAGGAATATGAGATGGATATAGCCAATTTAACTCCCGATGAGCTGAGAACCTTTGAACAGTATCCGGGACTTGAAGAAAAATATCATGTGAGCAAGGTCACACGAAAGAAAATTGTTCACACAGATTATAAGCAGAATTACGGGATTCTTACCTGTATGAATTTCTTTTTTGTGTTTTCGGTAATAGGCTGGGTATGGGAAGTTATTTTATACTTAGTACAAGACGGAATTCTGGTAAACAGAGGTACGCTTTTCGGACCATGGCTGCCGATTTACGGTGTGGGCGGAGTAATTGGAATTTTGCTTATAAAACGCTTTGCAGACCATCATATTCTGACGTTTTGCCTTTTTACCGGAGTATGCTGTACTATTGAATACTTCACCAGCTGGTTTATAGAAAAGACTTCCGGTGTGAGATATTGGGATTATTCAGGATATTTTCTGAATATCAACGGAAGAATCTGCTTTGAGGGAGCATTGGCATTTGGATTGGCCGGCTGTGCGGGAATTTATATTCTTGCACCGGCTGTTGCCGATTTCTTTAAAAAGATACCAAGGCGTCACCAAGTTCTTATTGTATGTGCCATGGCAGTTCTTTTTTTTGTGGATGTAATATATTCTCATTTTCATCCTCGTGTGGGAAAAGGAATAACGGAGTATATCAGGTTGATAGATAACAGTCTGCTTAGGATGCATTAAAAAAACTGTTGACTTTAAAAAATAAAAGTGATATAATAACCATAAACTAAATAGGAAAATACGGTTTGAAAAGTTGTTTGCTGAGTAGATGAAAAGGGAATCCGGTTCGAATCCGGAACAACCGCCATTACTGTATTTGACTGAGAAAAAACATTGTGTCATTGAAGCATATGCTTTGAGAAGGCGTTTTTTCATATGCATAATTGCATAAATCATAAGTCAGGATACCTGCCGTATTTTTTTAGGTTTAACACAGCTTGGGCGATGAAGGGTGCAGCCGATTATTGTAGTTTAAAAAATATGGCTGCTGTGTTTTCCGCAATAGCCTGTTTTGTGATACTATAATAAATCTGTTGCTCTTTTGCATTAAAGCAAAAGAGCTTTTTTAGTGCTGTTTGTTGCCTCAGCAAGAATCTGAAAGGAAGAGGAAATATGAAAAAAGTATTCAAAAGAGCAGCTTCACTTTTGATTGCTATGGCAATGGTGGTTTCCACAGCGGTGGTTAATGTAACGGCAGCCGGCAATTCAGACAGTGAATTTGCATGGTCATCATTCAGAGGAAATGATGAGAACAATGGAGTTACAGCTTCAAAAACACCCCATAATGCAGATGATGCACAGCTTTATTGGGCAACAAAGGTTGGAGAAGACTGGCTGATGGGTTCACCTGTAATTGTCGGAGATTATATTTATTTCTGCTCAGGTGAGGAACTTTATAAGGTAAATAGGTTTACAGGTCAGCCAAGTGAAACAAAAGGTTCATTGGCAGGCAGCTCTGCATACAGTATAATACCTCCTACATATGCGGACGGAAAGATTTTTGTGGCGCTCAGCGGAGGTATTGTACAAGCTCTTGATGCGGATACATTGCAATCATTGTGGGTTTATCATGATGAACTTCAGGGACAGGCAAATACACCGATTACATATCATAACGGCTGTGTTTATACAGGCTTTTATAATTATGACTGGTCAGGTGCGGCAATGTCTGCAAACTTTGTCTGTATAGACGCATCTGATGAGGATACAGCAAATAAAACAGAAGAAAAAACTGCAAAGTGGTCATATAAACAGAATGAAGGATTCTATTGGGCAGGTGCTTATGTAAGCGATGA
>JBJFBR010000099.1:0-1181 GCA_051888545.1 Oscillospiraceae bacterium | reverse complement strand
TGCATATACTGCAAAAACAAAGGGATTCCCTCAGACAAGCGGTCTTTTGTCAAAAGATGATGACGGCTATTCCTATGTTTATTTTATTGAAAATGACATGCCCGGATGCGTTCGTGTTATAAAGGACAAGGCAGGAGTTGATTCGCTCATTGACGGCGTAAAGGAAAATTCTGATACAGGCTATGCACCGGTATTGTTTACTCCTGACGGTGAACAGGCACAGTATGCAATTTGCAGTCCGGTTGCCGATGAATACGGTACTTTGTATTTCAAAAATGATTCAACTCATATGATGGCTGTGGGAAGTAAAATCAAGAGTATTGAAGTTACACAAAAGCCTGACAAAACTGTTTATCAGCAGGGTGAGAAATTTGATGCAAGTGGAATCAAAGTTGTGGTAAAGCTTGCAAACGGTCTTGAACGTGATATTACGAAATACGTTAAAATAAGCGACAATGAGCTTTCACTTGATGATAAAGAAGTTAAGATCACATATGATATTGTAAAATACGGGGATAAATTTGATGCAGAAAACGGCAATACAGCAGGCGTTAAATATGAACCATTGGAAACATATGTTGATGTGAATGTTTTAACAGCTGAGGATTATGAAAAGGTCAAGGCGGTTGAAGAAAAAATTTACGCTTTGGGAGAAATTACCCTGGAAAGCGAAAATGCGGTTAAAGACGCAAGAGCGGCTTTTGACGCACTTGATGAAAATTTGCGTGAACTTGTAAGCAATTCTGACAAACTTGCAGATGCCGAACAAGCGATTGAACAACTGAAAAAGGAAAATGAAAGCAGTTCAGTATCTGATTCAAGCTCTGAAGCAGACAGCAGCTCAGTATTGGATTCAGGCTCAGATGCAGACAGTTCGGTTATTGACAGCAGTTCAAAATCAGATAACAGCTCCAACTCAAGCAGCTCACCAACTGACAGCAGCAGCAGCCAAACAGTAAATCAGAGCAGCGGAAACAATGTAAATACAGGAGGTAATATGGGAAGTGCAGCACTGGTTATTCTGTTGCTTGCCTGCGGCCTTGCTCTGGCAATAGTAGTTGTGAAAACAGCTAAGAATAAAAAAGACAAATAATTTGTGAGAATATTTAGGGAGAGGTCCTTAAAATGACTTCTCCCTGTTTTTCGTATAAATACAGCGAAAGGAGAAAGCCTATGAAAAA
>JBJFBR010000098.1:0-2912 GCA_051888545.1 Oscillospiraceae bacterium | reverse complement strand
TTGAAGGCTCTTCTGAAAACACAATGCCCTCCACAAGCAGACCAATAAGCAGAGGAAAAATACAGATAGAAATAACTTTAAGAATTACGTTTATCGCCTTAAGCATTTTGGACTCATTCTTTTTAACATACTTTGCACCATTGGTTATCTTATTCGCAAATGAATCCTCACCTAATGCAGTTACTACTGCCTGAGCTTGTCCGCTGACAACAAAGCTGCCTGAAAGAATCTGGTCACCCGGCTTTTTATTTATGGGATCGCTTTCACCTGTAATCAAGCTTTCATTTACTTCACATTCACCGCTGACTATCTGACAATCTGCAACCGCTTGTACACCATTATCAAACATCATAAGATCATCAAGAACCACCTCTGACGTTGGTATTTCTTTCTTTATACCATCACGAATCACATGAGCTTTAGGTGCTGATATCAATGTAAGTTTATCTATTGTTTTTTTGGAACGAACTTCCTGAAAAATACCAATGGCAGTATTACAAACAATTACGCCTAAAAACATAGCATTTTTTATATTTCCAAATATAAGAACCAATAAAGCAAGAAAAATATTAAGAAAATTGAAAAAAGTAAAAATGTTTTCTTTTACAATGGTTTTTACTGATTTTGTTTTTATATCAGTATTGCCATTTACTTTACCGTCTTTTATTCGTTGCTCAACTTCCTGTTGCGTCAGACCTTTAACATTATCTGTCATATTAACCTCCGTTAAAGTTGTCTTAAATTTTGTTGTCTACTATATTTTATTAAAGTAATCTTGAAAGCAATTGCTTTCTGCATTGATTTTCAAGATTATCATCTAATTCTTTCGGAATATACTTCTCTCCGGTTTTTCTGCTTACACAATAAGAAATAATATGATCTGCAAGCTTAGGATTTTTTGCAAGAAGAGGTCCGTGCAAATAAGTTGCTGTAACATTTTCCTCAAAATATCCTTCAGTATCACTTTTAAAACAGTTACCATTTCCGGTAAGAACTCTTCCCAAAGGTGTTTTAACATTTTCTGTTTGCCCACCATGATTTTCAAATCCAATAATTTTATATTTCTCACCGTCGATATCGGATTCAATAACTATATTTCCAGTACATCTCAGACGTTTATTCGTTGATGCTTTTGTATAGTAATCAAACAAGCCCAAACCCGGAATTTTCTCACCATTGGAATCCTTATAATACTGTCCCATAAGCTGATATCCGCCGCAAATCATAAGGAAATAACTACCGTTCTTATATGCCTGCATTATACCGTCACGATTTTCGTTTAAATCTCCGGCTAAATGCTGCTGTTCCAAATCAGCACCGCCGCCAAGATAAATTATATCATACTGTGAAAAGTCTGTATTATTATCTCCGATTTCATGTTTTGTAACTTCAAGATTAATATCTCGTTTTTTACATCTGTATTTTAATATTTCCACATTACCGTTATCACCATACAAATCAAGCATAGAAGGATACATATGAACTAATTTTAAAGTAATCATTATTCCTTATCTCCTTCCGTTTTTGATTTATATTTTTTTAGGGCAGTTCTTGTTGGCTGTACCGCCGTATAATTGGCAATAGCATATTTAATACCATTCGTTGAAAAAAGTTCTTCAACAGCATCATCAAGATCAGGTTTAACAATGATTTTATTTGCATCATAACCTGAACATTTTATTCTTATTGCTATATCATATGCTCTGGTACCACTTGTTATAACTCTTGTAACATTTTCAAAAATGCTGAAATTAATATCCCATATCCATGACACATCATGGCCGTCTGCCAGATTATCATTAAGAACAAAAAGCAATTCTTTTTCACCTTTATGCTCGTTCATAACACGCAAAGTCATATTTGCACCAACCGGATTTTTGGCAAGATTTAAAAGCAAGTGACTTTGTTTAATATTAAATTCTTCAAGTCTTCCGTTATTCACTTGAAAGTTTTCAAACGTATCATGAATAATATCATTGTTAAAGCCATAAAGTTTTGCGGCAGTATAAACAGCTGCAAGATTGTATACATAATAAATACTGTTATGACTTATTTTAAATTGCTCATTATCAATTTTAAAGGAATAATCCTCAAGATTTACATCTTTGACCAAAGTAGCAGGATTTGTTTTGCCATAATCACAATTTGGACAATGAAATTTACCTATATGTGAATACTGGTAATAATCATATACAAGTTCTTCACCGCAAAACGGACAAAGTCTTCCCTCTCCCACTTCATATGGTTTTTCAGTTGCCCCGGAATATCTCTCAACACTAAAATAATAAACATTCTTATTATCAGGATTAGCTTTTCCAAGCCGTGCAACATTAGGATCGTCCGCATTGAGCACTAAATTTCCTTCAAAGGTTTCAAGGAATTTTTGTACTTTTAAAATAAGCGTTTCAACCTCACCGTTTCGGTCAAGCTGATCCCTGAAAAAGTCCAATATTACCAATGTTTCAAGTTTTAACTTTGAATATATAACAGGCACATGGGATTCATCAGTTTCAAGCACAAGATAATCAGCTTTGACTCTGCCATGATAATCACAGTTATCAAGCAAAAGCGAACATATTCCCGTATCAAGATTATTCCCCGATTTATTTGTAATTATTTTTTTGCCTGTACTTTCAAAAATATGGTTCAGATAATTTGTAACAGAAGTTTTTCCGTTTGTACCGGTTACTGCCACTATAGGACAATCTACTTTAAATGCTTTTAAGCAATTCTTATTAATTTCCCACAAAACAAGCCCCGGAAGATTTCCTGCATCCTTGCCTAACATATGAAGCACTTTAACCATTAGCTTTCCGAAAAATATTGTTAAAGCATCTCGTATTTTTTCAAACATTTTTTATTCTCCTCGTATAATATATTTTAGGGCAAATAAAGAGTACCCTAATAAGACA
>JBJFBR010000097.1:15043-16609 GCA_051888545.1 Oscillospiraceae bacterium | reverse complement strand
TAAATAGCAATTTTATTAATCGAAACTGATTGATTCGGGTTAGTAAAACAAATAATTCCTCTGTGGTATGTAATACCATGGAGGAATTTTTATTGTTTTGCCGATAAAAAAATTTTATTACAATCACTGTATAATTGTTTGAGAAAATGTGAATATTTAACTCATAGTTGGCAACTATATATTTAAAGAGGTTGCAATTTCCAATATGTTCACCGATTTTATTAACTTTGAAAGGAAAATGTACTATGAATGAAGAAATCACAAAGAGCAAAAGTTTATTTAAGAGCAAGGGATTTTTAATTGCTTTAGGTGCATGTGTTCTTGCAGCTGGGGGAGCAGGAGTAGCTGCTTATAACCATTCGATGAATAAAATAAGCAAAAATATTTATTCGACCACAGCTGATAGCAGTAAGAGCAATGTTGCTGTAAACAATCTTACTTCGTCATTGCCGATGAATGAAAGTTCAAAATCTGAAAGCTCAACAACTGATAGTGCTGTTCAGACTCAGCCAAATGTAATGCCGGTAAACGGTGAGATAATTAAACCGTTCAGCAACGGAGAATTAGTTAAATCCGAGACCTTGGGAGTTTGGAAAACGCATGACGGAGTTGATATAAAAGCGGCTGCCGGCACACAGGTCAAATCAATGAATCACGGCACAGTAACAAAAGTATGGGAAGATCCTTTGTGGGGAAATTGTGTAATTATAGACCACGGTAATGGGGTAGAGGGTTATTATTATAATCTATCTAAAGGAATTACTGTTATTGAGGGAGATACGGTTGATTCGGGAGATGTAATCGGTGCTGTTGGGGATACTGCAACAATTGAAGCTGCTGAACCTTCACACCTGCATTTTGCATTGAAACGTAATGGTAAATGGATCGATCCAATAAGTTATATTAATCCTTCAGCAGATAAATAGTAAACAATGCACGTTTTAAGGCGTGCATTTTTCTTTGTTGATATTTATCAAAAAGTGTAAAAAATCACTTGATTTTAAATGTATAATATGCTATAATATCGATATAAGATAAATTCTTATTAATTTTGTTGAACAAATAAAAGGAGTGTTTTGTATGTCAGTATTTGGAAAAACATTAGTTGCTTTGGGTATAATCGGTGGTGCTGCAGCTGCTATTTTTGCAGTTAAGAAGCATAATGAGCTTAAAGATTATGATTATGAAGATCTTGATGATGATTTTGAAGAGTCAGGCTGTGGCTGCGGTTGTGATGAATGCAGCGAATCAGCCGAAGATACAGAAGACGAAGATATTTCTGAGCAAACAGATGCTGAAGAAGAAACAGCAGATGAAGATACAGATGTTGAAGAAGAATTGGACAAAATTGAAGAACCTGTTGAAGAGGTTGATGAATAAATTCACCTGCTCAACATATCCTTTAATCTATAAAAACCTCCTATTTATTAATAGGAGGTTTTCTTTCACGTTAATTTTCTTCACAGCCTTTGAGATATTCGATAAATTGTTTTGCAACTCTCGGAGATCTTCCTGCTCGGCTTAGTGCAAAAGCTTCTGCTTTTTGGAGAACATCATCAATAGGCA
>JBJFBR010000097.1:12743-14943 GCA_051888545.1 Oscillospiraceae bacterium | reverse complement strand
TTAATGTGATGAATTCTGTCCGCATAGATTTTCCCGAAATCTATGTCAGAAGTTTTGTATTCCGGCAGAAATCCTTTGTAATCAATTTTAGATGTGAGTTCCTTTGAAGATATTTCTGCCAGAGTCTGAATTGTCTGAAGTTCATTTGCAAGGCATTCGTCAAGAATAAAACCTGTTTCTTTTTGTTCGCCTTTTCTCAAAACATATATATTAACATTTTCCAAAACAATTTTCAGTATATATTCAGTAAGGTTGTCAGAATGTTCATAAAGTTCTGAAACAAAATCACAGTATTGTTTAATAGATTTGTCAGTGTTAAATTCCTCAATAGCTTGAATAGATTTCAGTAAACCTTCAAAAGTTTTGTCATTATGTAAGCTTTTGAAAATAACCAGGCTTTCTGCTTCCCTCATAAGCTGTTTGTAATCGTTCATAAATTATCACACCTTTTCTTTCATATTTTATTATAATACTTTTTACATATTTCGTCAACCTATAAAATTTATTTTCAAGACTGGAAATTATATTTGCAAATTATAAAAAATATGTTACAATAGAGGTATGAAAAATATATTTCGGAGGTTTATTATGAGTAATCTGAATTCTCTTAAAGATGAGTTTGTAACAATATATAAAGAAAATATCACACGTCCGGGATCAGATAAATTGCTGAATTATCTGCTTTCTGAGAATAGTGATTTTTTCACTGCTCCTGCATCTACTCGTTACCATGGTGCATATGAAGGGGGACTTTGTGAACATTCAATAAATGTGTATAAGTGTTTAAAAGAATATCTTGCACGTGATCGTGTTAAGGAAGATTACGGTCTTGATTATAGTGATGAATCTGTAGCAATAGTAGCATTGCTGCATGATTTGTGTAAAGTTAATTTGTATAAAACCAGCTATCGTAACGCAAAAAATGAAATGGGCGTGTGGGAAAAAGTGCCATATTATGAATATCACGATATGCTGCCATATGGGCACGGTGAAAAATCCGTGTACATAATTTCAGGGTTTATGCGTTTAACCCGTGATGAAGCGTTTGCTATACGCTGGCATATGGGCTTCTCGGGAGAAGAAAATAAAAATACTATCGGTAAAGCTCTGGAAATGTATCCTTTGGCATTGGCAGCACATATTGCTGATATGGAGGCTACATTCTTAATGGAAGGCAAAATGTAATGAGAATTATCATTGATGCAGACGGTTGTCCTGTGACCTGTATTGCTATAGATTTGGCAAAGCAGAAAAATATACCGGTTGTAATTGTCTGCGATATTTCTCATGAATTTTCAGATGATTATGCAGAAGTTATTACTGTTGATAAGGGTGCAGACAGTGCAGATTTTAAAATAGCAAATATGACAAATGCTGATGATATAGTCATAACACAGGATTATGGGTTGGCAGCAATGTGCCTTTCCAAAAAATCCGAAGTGCTTAATCAGGACGGAATGATTTATACATCTGATAATATTGACAGTCTTTTGCTTTCAAGGCATATGGCAAAAAAGATACGCAATTCAGGGGGCAGATTAAAAGGACCTTCTAAAAGAACAAAACAGCAGGACAAAGAATTTATCTCTGTCCTGCTGAGTATTATTGATAGATAAATCTATTCTGTTGGAGTTTCGGGTATTGTTTTTTGACATTTTTCTGCTTTCATATAATCGTATAGAATTTTGAAATACCATACTAAAACAAAGGTTACCATGAGAACTGAAAAATTAAAGTCAATGGCATCTTTTCCGAATAGGAAGTGAGCTTGTGCCTGAAACATGCAAAACTCCATAATAAGAAACATCCAGATGTTTTTAATGTTTACTACAGCGAAAATTGCAGTAATAACTGTAGGTAAATAATAATATCTTTCGTGCATATGAGGCAATAAGAATGGTACAAGCAGTGTAAAAAGACCGCTTAAAGTGAGAATGGTATTGCTGTCAAGTTTATATTTACCACGATATACAATAAATATTGCAATGAGTACAACTCCTCCTGCAAAGAAAACACCTGCATTGGCCAGAATATCTGAATCAATATCTTTTAATAATCCCCAGGCATTTGCTATGTACATATTTAAAGATGTGTATTGTGTTGGCTGTCTGAAATAAACTGTAAGTAAATCAGTAAAACTTCTTCCTGCGATCCACGCCGGTAAAATGGATATAAAATAAACTGCCGGCAGTGCTAAAAC
>JBJFBR010000097.1:5070-12643 GCA_051888545.1 Oscillospiraceae bacterium | reverse complement strand
CCATAAGCGGCCAAAGCTTTGTTCCGGCTGCCTGTAACGTGTTCAACAATTTTGTAGCCAAAGAAAGCTAAAATAAAATCAGCAATACATGAAACAATTTTTATAGCAGCTAATGGTTTGATAGGAAGATAAGTCAGGATAGTTAAAATATAAATGTAAGTCGGCATATAATCGCCGATGTTCATACCAATGGCTTTTATCCCGCCATTTTCGACTATCTGATCATACCATGGAAGAAGAAATTGATTATAGTCGCTGGATACATGTGAAAAAAGAGCAATTCTTGCTATGAATCCTAAAACTGTAATGATAGTATAAAAAGCTAAATTTTCAAGATAAATTCTGTTATCAGAACTAAGTTGTATTTTCTTAAAATTCATAAATATCCCCCATAAATAATTATATCGTTATAATTATATAATATATTTTAATATGTGTCAATAAGAAACATAAGCAAATCAAGTTGATTAAAAATATTAATTTAAAGATTTTTAATACTTTTTTCATTAAAAAGCTTGACTTTATTGTGATTATAATGTATAATATAGTTTGTAATTATATTGGTTGTTTATCTGTAGCTAAAAGACAGAGAGCCCATGTTTTAGTTTATTGATAAATTCAATAAATTTGGCAGTGTCTTGCTAAGGGGCAAATACCTTCACTATTCACCGAACGGCTATAGTGTACCGATTAATTACCTCTGTCATTGGTGGCAAAGGGAGGGAATAATTTTGGCAGAAATTCGTGTTGGCAAAAACGAATCCTTAGATACAGCTCTTAAGCGCTTTAAAAGATCATGTGCAAGAGATGGAGTTATAGCTGAGGTACGTAAAAGAGAACACTACGAAAAGCCATCGGTTAGACGTAAGAAAAAATCCGAAGCTGCTCGTAAGCGCAAATACTAATATGTAAATGGATAAGCGGGCATTTATGTCCGCTTTTTTGTATATAAAAATAGATTTAAAAGGAAGAATAAATTCAATGCTTTTCAAACCAAAGTATGTTTTTAACAGCATATCTGATATAACTGCGGAATTTTTAAAATCTCAGAATATAAAAGGCTTGCTGCTTGATTTGGATAATACCCTTACAACACATAATAATCCTATACCGCCCGAAAGCAGTCTTGACTGGCTTGACAGCATGAAAGCGGCAGGGATAAAGCTTATGATAGTTTCCAATAATTCAGCTGAACGTGTAACGCCTTTTGCAAAACAGCTTGATGTCAATTTTGTTCCGAGAGGAAAAAAGCCGCTGCCAGTGGGATATAATAGGGCTTGTAAAAGGCTTGGCATAGAAAAAACTCAGCTGGCATCAGTTGGTGATCAGATTTTTACCGATGTGCTTGGCTCAAATCTGGCAGGAATAAGATCAATCTTTGTATTTCCCATTGAACCTGAAACAAGCCTGCCGTTCAGAATTAAACGTTTTGCAGAAAGACCTTTTCTGCCTGAAAAGATAGGAGAATAATTATGTATGCTAAATTCGGACCTGCAGGAAATGCAGATTCTTTTTCAAAAAAATATAAATCGTCCACCGATGCACCTGTATATCTGAAAGAAATGGGATTGGACCATTATGAGTATCAGTGCGGACGCGGCGTAAGAGTAACTGATAAAACAGCTTCAGCACTTCGTTCAAAAGCTGAGAGCAACGGCATATCTCTTTCGCTTCATGCACCGTATTTTATCTCTCTTTCAAGTGTCGAGCCTGAAAAAAGAGATAAAAGTATAGATTATATTTTGCAGTCATGTGACGCTGCTTCAAGAATCGGTGCACAGCGTATTGTAATACACAGCGGTTCATGTGCCAAAATCAGCAGAGAAGAGGCTCTGGAGCTTGCTAAAGATACGTTGACAAGAGCAAGAAAAGCCGCTGTGGAGCAGGGTTTTGAGCATATTGTTTTCTGCCCGGAAACTATGGGAAAGGTAAATCAGCTTGGCAATCTTACTGAAGTGCTGGAGCTTTGCAAGCTTGATGAAAGCTTTGTTCCCTGTATAGATTTCGGACATCTTAATGCCCGTGATTTTGGTTTTATCAAGGGTAAAGCTGAATATGAAAAAATGCTTGACGAAGTAGAAAATGCTATCGGTGCGGACAGGCTTAAAATTTTCCATAGTCATTTTTCCAAAATAATGTTTACAAATCCCGGCGGTGAGAAAAAGCATTTGACTTTTGAGGATAATCAGGGCTTCGGACCGGATTATGAACCGCTTATGGAGATAGTGGCAAAGAAAAATCTTGCACCGATATTTGTATGTGAAAGTGCAGGAACTCAGGCAGAAGATGCACTTGCAATGAAACTTTATTATAAAAACTGTTTGGATTAAGGAAGTGTTTGTATGAAAAAAATCCTAGTTATTCACGGACCAAATCTGAATCTTCTTGGTGAGCGTGAGCCGGGGGTTTACGGTTCAGATTCTTTTGAAAGCATAAATAATGAAATAAAAGAAAAAGCAACATCCATGGGATTGCTGTGTGATGTTTTCCAGTCTAATCACGAAGGTGAAATTATTGATAAGCTTCATGCAGCACGACTTGAGTATGACGGTATTGTGCTTAATGCAGGCGCTTATACACACTATAGCTATGCAATTCGTGACGCTATAGCTGCAATTAAAATTCCTGTTGTGGAAGTGCATATGAGCAATGTACATAAAAGGGAAGAGTTTCGACATCATTCGGTTATTTCTCCTGTGTGCGTAGGAGTAATTGCAGGTTTTGGCAAAAATTCATATTTCTTGGGCGTTGACGCTTTGGCTGATATTTTAAAGGACTGATTAACATGAGTACTAAATTTTCGCCTCTTGAAAGGCTTAAAAATAAGCTTGCGGTATTTTCTGACTGTGCAGTAATTACAAGCGATATAAACAGAAGATATTTTACAGGAATGAAATCAAGTGCAGGAACATTAGTAGCATTTCCGGATAAGGCATATCTTATTATAGATTTCAGATATATTGAAAAGGCAAGAAAAACCGTTTCTGATTGCGAAGTTACCTTGCAGGATAAGCTGTTTGAGCAGATTAACGCTTTAATTGCAAAGCATAGTGCGAAGAAAGTGTCAGTTGAATCAGCGGTTATGACATTGGCTGAGCTTGCAGGATTTCGTGAAAATATCAAGTGTGAGATTGATGATACATCTGCTTTGAGCAATGCTGTGGAAGAAATTCGTATTACAAAAACAGATGAAGAAATAGAAAAGATAATTTCTGCACAGCGTATAGCTGAAAAAGGTTTTGAGCATATGCTTGGATTTATTCACGAAGGATTGACCGAGCGTGAAATTCAGCTGGAGCTTGATTATTTTATGCTTAAAAACGGTGCAGAAGCTTTGTCTTTTGATACAATAGCCTTGTCTGGAAAGAATACATCACTTCCTCACGGTGTTCCGTCAGATAAAAAAGTCCAGAAGGGCGAATTTGTTTTAATGGATTTCGGTGCTGTGGTTGAAGGTTACCATAGTGATATGACAAGAACTGTTTGCGTGGGACAGCCAGACGAAGTAATGACAAAGGTGTATAATATTGTACTGAAAGCACAAAAGACTGCCTTAGACGGTTTAAAAGCAGGCATAAAGTGCAGTGATTTTGATAAGCTTGCACGGGATGTGATTGCGGCAGAAGGATATGGTGAATATTTTGGACATTCCTTAGGTCATGGTGTGGGAATGGAAATCCACGAAGCACCAACAGCATCCCCTCGTTCAGAGCAGATATTCTCAGAAAATGAGATTATAACCATTGAACCGGGAATATATCTTCCTGATAAATTCGGTGTAAGAATTGAAGATTTTGCAGTTGTCAGAAATGACGGATATTTTAATATGACTAATGCTCCGAAAGAATTAATCTGCTTGTAATTCAATGAAAAGAAAATTTGCTTGTATTGGTTTCCCGTTTATGTTTGGACTGCTTGCTTTTGCAGCAGGCATGGGACGTTATAATTTGGTTTTTATAATATCTGTATTGGCAATTACATTTGCAGCGTTGTTGTTTTTAAAAAATCTTCGGAAATATATACTGATTTCAGCGGCATTTTCATTGATTGCTTTAAGCTATAGTTCATTGTATACTGCTTTCAGATATAATAAAATAGTCAGCTACAGCGGAAAAGAAATAACAATCAGCGGATATGTTTCTGATTATAAATACCTGGGAAAAGATAAAGGCTTGATTACCGTTAAAGGTAAGCTGCCCAATAATATAAAAACAACCGTGTCTTTCTATGTTCCTCATGATGAGTTTAAGTATTATGATAAGGTTAATGTAAGCGGATATGTTGAAAAAATAGAAGATACGATAGACTCTGCGTCTGAAAATTATTATCGTTCCCAGGGCGTGTATATTAAAGGAAGTCAGACTGCAAAGGTAAAGCGGCTGAAAGGTAATGTAAATCCTGTTTTTAAAAAGATAAAAGAATATCGTGATTATGTTTATATGAAAATTATAAACACTGTACCTGACGATGAAGGTGCATTTCTTGGTGCAATGATGAGCGGAAATAAAGAAGAAATGACCTATAAGCTGAAACAGCAGCTTTATCATGTTGGTATAGGGCATATTTTTGCGGTTTCCGGTACACATCTTATAATTATAACATCTTTGGCAGGATTTTTGCTGGGGAAATTGCTCCTGAGCAAAAAAATAAAGTTTCTGATTACGCAAATTGTTGTCTGGAGCTTTGTTGTTTTTGCAGGAATGTCACCGTCAGTTATTCGTGCTGCTGTAATGCTTACGGTAACAATGTCAGCAGAATTGTTTTTCCGCCGGAGTGATTGCCTGAATAGTTTAGGCTTGTGTGCACTTGTGCTGAGTATTGGCAATCCTTATGTAGTTATAAATCCTTCGTTTGTACTTTCTATGGCTGGAGTTTTTTCTCTCGGAGTAGCTGCCCCAAAAGTTCTGGAATCTGTGCATATTAAGGAGACGGTGAATAAACCAAATTCGCTCCGATTTATTCAGTTTATTTTTAAAAATATATTTGCTCCTGCAGTAAAAAGTATAGTGCCGCTTTTTGTACTGCTTATGATAACCGCACCGCTGTCAATAGTTTTCTTTGACGGTTTTTCGCTGATATCACCGCTTACAAATGTTATACTAGTTCCATTGTGCACTGCGGCTCTTTGCCTTACAGCAGTAACGGCTGCGGTGGGTGAAGTCAGCTTCATCTCGGTACCATTGTTAAAACTTGCAGGACTTTTAGTTAAACCGGTAATCTATACGGCAAATAAAATTGCTCGTTTCAGATATGCTTATATTTCTGTTGACAGTAATAAAACAGCATTGATTTTGTTTGTAATATGTGCAGCAGGCATACTATTGCTTATACTGTTTCGCAAGCTTTCATATAAAGCCGTAACTTTGGCATTGGTTTATCTTCTTATGCTTGCGGTAAATAATTTTGCTGATCTTTCTGAAATCAATAAGACGCATATAGTATTGCTGCCTGGCAAAAATATGTGTCAGGCAATAGTGTATAAAGGTGAAAATGCAGTTATTTGCGATGTAAACTCTCGTTGTGAATATGATAATGCAGTGAATCGTCTTGTATCCAAGAAAGGTATAACAAATATATCAGCAGTTTGTATGACCGATGAAAAATATTATACTGAAATGAGGTATAATCATTTTGTTTATCCTGCTCCGGATAAGTGCTTTTATTGTGAAGAAATAAATAAAATTGACAGTGGCTTTTGCAAGGTGAGCTTTGATTATACAAAAGCGACTGTTTCTGTTGATAATGTGGATTTAATAGTTTATAAAAATTCATTTGAGTTCAACGGAACAGCCTATAGTTTGGAAAATGAAAATTATCCTGTAGACATTGTATTGTATAATAATGATATTGAGATGAGGAGGCTTGATTATGAGTTTAATGACGCCTGAGAATCTGGGAAAACGTATCAGGGCACAAGACTATGATAAAGTGTATTATTTCTACGGCCATGATATCGGAGCATTAGATGCTTTTACAGTCAAGCTTATAAACAAGCTTGTCCCTAAAAGCGAACAGCTTATGAATATGCATAAGTTTGACGGCAAAAATATGGCAGTTAATGATTTTGTTGATGCCTGTGAAGCATTGCCTTTTATGTCGCAGCGAAATCTTGTAGTGATAAATGACCTGAATATAGATAAAATTACAAAACAGCAGGGTGATGATATACGGAAAGAACTGTCTGATTTGCCTGAGACTACTGTGGTATTGATTTATGCAGACGGCGTAGATTTGTATAAGAACAAAAAATATCTTACCGATAAGAATAAACGCTTTGCTGATTATTGTGCAAAGTATGGTACAGCTTGTGAATTTGATTTTAAAAAGCCTGGGGAGATGGCAAAAAGAATCGTGGAACTTGCAAAACGAGCAGGCTGTTCAATTTCAAAGTATAATGCTGAGTATCTGGCAAATATGTGCCTGTGTGATACAATTTCTGTTAATATGGAAATGGAAAAGCTTACCTCATATGCAATGAATCGTGAGATAACCAAGGACGATATAAATAATCTGTGCATACGCCATATTGAATCTGACGGCTTTGCTTTGGCTTTAAATATACTCAAAGGAAAAGCAGGGCTTGTTTTTAAAAGACTTGATGAGCTCAGGGAACAGAATTATGAGCCATATGAAATTATCGGTGTAATCGGTTTTTCAATCAGCGATATTTACCGTGCAAAATTGGGACGAGCATCAGGTAAGATGTATAATAATGTGGTTGATGATTTTAAATATCCAAGAAATCGTGAGTTTGCGGTTAAGAATGCCTATGATGAATGTTCGGGAATTTCATTGGAAAGAATACGCAAAACTATACAGTTGCTTTCCGAAACAGATTTGAAACTGAAAACGAAATCCATGGGTAGTGCTGATATGCTGGCAGTAGAGCAGTGTGTCGCAAAAGCTATGGCATTAAGATGCTAAAAGGAGTGTTTTTCTCATATAAATGGAAAAATTGAAAATTTCTCAGGCTGTAATTGTTGAAGGCAAATATGATAAAATCAAGCTGTCATCTTTTCTTGACGCTATAATTCTTACTACAAACGGTTTTGGAATATATAAAGATGAAGATTTAAAAACAATGGTCAGATATTATGCTGATAGCTGCGGAATAATTATTCTGACTGATTCCGATACTGCAGGATTCAGAATAAGAGGGTACATAAAGCGTATAGTGCCTGAGGGAAAAATTATAAATATTTATGCTCCTGAAATATTCGGTAAAGAAAAACGTAAAACAGAACCGTCAAAAGAGGGCAAGCTTGGCGTTGAGGGGATAAATGTCAGTGTATTGAAATCACTTTTTGAAAAGGCAGGAGTGATTGGCGAGATCAGTGCAAAATCTGAGGGAGAAAAAATCACAATGCCCGACTTTTATGAGCTTGGACTTTATGGAAAAAGCGATAGTACTAAACGAAGAGAAATATTGCTTAAAGCAATGAATATGCCTTTGCTGGTTTCACCAAAAGCAATGCTTGAAATTGTCAATACTATGTTTTCAAAAGATGAGTTTTTGAAATTTGCAGAGAATCATATAAATTAGTTGAATTGGGAACAGAAATATGATATAATA
>JBJFBR010000097.1:3468-4970 GCA_051888545.1 Oscillospiraceae bacterium | reverse complement strand
AATGACTATCCGGTATCATGGTGGATGAAAATTCTTGATCTTGCACATGATATAAAGATAAATCCTCAGTATTATATTGAATCTTGCCATGGCAAGATTATGGGTACTTTGTTTTATGAACCGTCTACAAGAACTCAGATGTCTTTCCAGACTGCAATGCTGCGTCTTGGGGGAAAGATTATCGGTTTTGATAATCCTGAAACCTCATCGGTTGCCAAGGGTGAAAACTTAAAGGATACATCTAAAATTGTGTCAGGCTATTCTGATATTCTGGTTATGCGTCATCCAATAGAAGGTGCTGTAAGAGCAGCAGCATTGACTGCTGATTGTCCTGTTATTAATGCAGGAGACGGCGGACATCTTCATCCAACACAGACATTGACCGATCTGCTTACAATGAAAGAAGAAAAAGGAACACTTGAAAATCTCACAATAGGAATATGCGGAGATTTGCGAAACGGCAGAACTGTTCACTCACTTATAAAAGCAATGAGTTGCTTTAAAGGAAATAAGTTTGTGCTTATTTCAACAAAAGAGCTTTCAATTCCTGTGTATATTAAGGATATACTGTCAGCAGGCGGATTTGAATATAAAGAAGTTGACTCTCTTGAGGATGCAATAGGTGAGTTGGATGTGCTTTATATGACCAGAATTCAGCGGGAGCGTTTTTCGTCGGAGGAGGCATATCAGAAGCAAAAGGGAGCATATATTCTTGATAAGGCTAAAATGCTTAAAGCAAAATCTGATTTAATTGTGCTGCATCCGTTGCCAAGAGTTGATGAAATTGATATAGCAGTAGATGATGATAAACGTGCATTGTATTTCAAGCAGGCAAAATACGGTATGTATGTCCGTATGGCTTTGATTCTGACAATATTAAAGAATGACGGAAAGCCGGCACCATTGGTATATGGTCATATTCATCATGGAGTAAAATGTTCCAATCCACGTTGTATAACAAATCATGAGCATTATCTTCCAATGTATTTCAGGGGCAATGGGGATACATTGATATGTGATTATTGTGACAGCCGAACATTAGTTTAAGGGAGGTGATGATATGGCTCAGGAGACGTTGATAATCGCTTGGGCAATAGCATTTGTATTTTTTATTGTATGTGAAATTGCAACGTCAACGGCTTTAATATCAATCTGGCTGGGTATTGGAGCACTCATATCTATGTTTTGTGCAATAGCAGGATGTGGCTTTACAGTTCAGCTGATAGTATTTGTAGTTTCTTCAGCGGTAATGCTTTTAGTTACCAGACCTCTTGCAAAAAAGCTTCAGGGTAAGAAGATTGATACAAACTATGAATTGAATGTGGGGCAGAGTGCCGTTGTAATTGAAGATATAGATAATGAATACGGTAAAGGACGTGTTAAGCTCAATGGTGTTAATTGGGAGGCACGTTCAGAGGATAATTCAAAAATCTCGGCTGATACTATTGTAACAGTAGTTAAAGTTGAGGGTGCAAAATTAATCGTAAAGAAATAATGGAGGG
>JBJFBR010000097.1:0-3368 GCA_051888545.1 Oscillospiraceae bacterium | reverse complement strand
GCTGCATGGGGAAATGGTCTGCATTTAATGATTCCGTTTATTGAAAAAATAGCAAGAAAGGTTTCAATCAAAGAGCAGGTTGTAGATTTCAAGCCGCAGTCAGTTATCACAAAAGATAACGTTACTATGCAGATTGATACGGTAGTTTTCTTTCAGGTAACCGATGCAAAGCTTTATACTTACGGTGTTGAAAATCCAATGGCAGCAATAGAGAATCTTACAGCAACTACCTTGCGTAATATAGTTGGTGATCTTGATCTGGAGGCTACTTTAACATCCCGTGATCTTATCAATACAAATATTACAAAAACACTTGATGAAGCAACTGATCGTTGGGGAATAAAGGTTCAGCGAGTAGAGCTTAAAAATATTCTTCCTCCTCCGGAAATTCAGGATGCAATGGAAAAGCAGATGAAAGCCGATCGTGAAAGACGTGAAAAAGTCATCAAGGCAGAAGCTGAAAAGAAAGCACAGATTCTTGTTGCAGAGGGTGAAAAGGAATCAAAGATTTTAAGAGCCGAAGCAGATAAAGAGGCACAGATTCTGAAAGCTGACGCTATCAAAGAATCGAAAATTCGTGAAGCTAACGGTGAAGCACAGGCTATTGAAATGGTACAGAAAGCACTTGCTGACAGTATCGAGATGCTTAATAAAGCTAATCCGAATGACAGCGTTATTAAGCTTAAAAGCCTTGAGGCATTCCAGAAAGCTGCTGACGGAAAGGCAACAAAGATTATTATTCCAAGTGAGATACAGGGCCTGGCAGGACTTGCAGCAGGTTTAAAGGGCGTTATAAAAGACGATGATATAACAATAGAACAATAAAAAAATAACCGTATATAGCTTTTAAGCTGTATACGGTATTTTTGTGCATAAATTAAGTTGAAAATTAATAAAATTAAAACAGAGCAATTTCTGTGAACTGCTCTGTTATGTAGAATTATTTTCCGCTGCGAAGTTCTTCCATGCATTTTGAACAAATAGTTTTTCCTTTGTGTTCAACAAGGTCTTCTGAACTTCCACAGAAAACGCAGGATCTTTGGAATTTTCTCAAGATGATTTTGTCATCCTCAGTATAAATTTCAACTGAGTCACCAATGTCAAGGTCAAAAACCCTTCTTAACTCGATAGGCAAAACAACTCTTCCAAGTCCATCGATTCTTCTTACAATTCCTGTTGATTTCATAATTTCAATCCCCTTCACAGTAATCAATAGGATATGATGATAATATAATCATCTATTGTCATTATATATGATTTTTCGAGATTTGTCAAGTTTATATTAATTCTTTTTTAACAAATTTGTCAGTGTTAACAATTTTCGGCAACCTAATATATATATATTGACGATTAATTAAGGGATATGATATTTTATGATAAATAAGGTAATAGTTTGTATTTTTTTTGTGTCTATAATTTGTTCCGTTGTTTGCGGCAATGAATCCGATATGTCTCGTGCATTGTTGGATTCGGGCAATACAGCGGTTACTACAGTTATTAGCCTTGTGGGAGCAATGGCTCTTTGGGGCGGAGTTATGGAAATAGCAAAAGAATCAGGACTGACTAAAAAGCTTTGCAGATTAATAAGAAAGCCTGTCAAGCTGTTGTTTTTCAATCTGAATGAAAACAGTAAAGCTTTTGAATCAGTATCAATGAATATAATAGCAAATCTGCTGGGGCTTGGCAATGCAGCAACACCCTTGGGACTGACCGCAATGAAACAGCTGCGGTATAGTGATAATCCTCAGGCAAATATGGCAATGCTGACAGTCCTGAATGCGTCATCAGTGCAGCTTGTTCCGATTACAGTAGCATCATTAAGACTTTCAAACGGCTCTGAATCTCCATGGGATTTTGTACCATCCGTGCTGATTGTTTCAATAATTGCATTGCTATTTGGCTGTGTAATGACAAAACTTTTGTATTCAATGCAAAGGAAAAAATATGAAGTATCTTGATTTGTTTGTTCCTGTATTTATTTGTTTTGTTTTGATTTATGGAATGGTAAAAAAAGTGGATATTCTCAATGTTTTCATAAAAGGTGCAAAAGAGAATATCCTTATAGCTTTTGATATTTTGCCTACTTTGGTGCTCCTTATGGCAGCTATCCAGATGTTAATGTCTTCAGGAGCTGTTGATGCAATTTCCGGATTTTTGTCACCCATAACTTCTTTTCTCGGATTTCCAAAAGAATGTACATCTCTTGCTGTGATAAGACCAATTTCAGGCAGCGGTGCATTGGCAATGCTGCAAAGCTTGTTTTCTGATATATCTCCCGATAGCTATGAGGGGAGAGTGGCAAGTGTGCTTATGGGTTCATCAGAAACAACATTTTATACTATTGCCTTGTATTATTCAGCCGTGCGTTTAAAAGCAGAGTCAAAGGTTTTTATATCATCACTAACAGCTGATATGGCTTGCTTTGTATTTTCAGCATTGATAGTCCGCTTGATGTATTAAACAGGTATTGCCCGGGAAATAGTTCCGCCTCCGATAACGTATTCACCACTGTATAAAACCACAGCCTGACCTTTTGATATTGCTTTGTGAGGATTATGGAATTCAACAAGCATTTTTCCGTCATTTAACGGTGAAACGGTGCATGGCACATCTTTTTGGTGATATCTTGTCTGAGCGGTGCATTCAATAGGCTCAGTCAGCTTGTCAAAAGGTATAAAATTCAAATCTTTAGCTATTAAGCCTTTGCAGCCTTGTTCTGCCTTGGTTCCTAAGATTAGTTGATTGTTTTCTGTGTCCTTGTCAATAACAAACAGCGGTTCTGAGTATGAAACACCAATTCCCTTTCTCTGTCCGATTGTGTAGTTTATCAAGCCTTTGTGAGTGCCAAGCTTTGTTCCGTCTGATAGTATTATGTCACCCTCAGGCTGAACACCTGCGTTGTCTGTGATAAACTTTGCATAATCTCCGTCAGGAATAAAGCATATATCCTGAGAATCAGGCTTGTTTGCATTAACCAGGTCATTTTGTTCTGCAATTTCACGAATTTCAGTTTTGTGCAGTTCCGAAACAGGGAAGATAGTATGCGCCAGCTGGTCCTGTGTCATGGAATATAATACATAGCTTTGATCCTTTAATGGATCGGGAGAGCGTTTTAAAAGCCAGCGTCCAAGCTTTTCGCTGTATTCACGTCTGACATAGTGTCCCGTTGCAATGTAGTCATATTCCAGAAGTCTTGCACGTTCAAGGAATTTTTCAAATTTGAGATGCTTGTTGCATTCAATGCAGGGGTTTGGAGTACCGCCGTCAAGATATGTGTTAATGAATTTGTCTATTACCTTTTCCTTGAATTCGTCAGAGAAGTTGAAAACATAAAAATCAATTCCAAGCTTGAAAGCAACATATCTTGC
>JBJFBR010000096.1:0-2925 GCA_051888545.1 Oscillospiraceae bacterium | reverse complement strand
TGTCAAATATAAGGCCATAGGCAAATTAACAAATAAGTATTGACTTTTCTGTGACTTTAGTGTATAATGTTAACAGTTATATAGGTAACGAAATTACTTTAAAGTGCTAAATTACTTTAAAACAAAGGAGTAAAAAAATTATGAAAAAGTTTGTAAAAAGAATAGCTTGCCTTGCTCTTTCAATGACAATGGCAGGTGCGTGTCTTGCAGGATGCGGAAGCAATAAAGACGACACTGAAACAGCTGAAAAGAAAACATATAAAATCGGTATATGCCAGCTTGTTCAGCATGAAGCTCTTGACGCTGCAACACAAGGTTTTAAGGACGCTCTGACAGAAAAGCTCGGCGACAAGGTTACATTTGATGAGCAGAACGCTTCAGGTGAGGCTACCAACTGTACAACAATCTGTTCAAAGTTTGTTTCTGATAAGGTTGACCTTATTCTTGCCAATGCAACAGGTGCTCTTACAGCAGCATCTCAGGCAACAGCTGATATTCCGATTGTTGCAACATCAATCACTGACTATGCTACAGCTCTTGACATCAAGGACTGGACAGGCAAGACCGGATTTAATGTAACAGGTACATCAGACCTTGCTCCTCTTGAGGAACAGGCAAATATGATCAAGGAACTTGTTCCTGACGCTAAAAAGGTCGGCATTATTTACTGCTCAGCTGAAAACAACTCAAAGTATCAGGCAACTGAAATCACAAAATATCTCAAGGAACTGGGACTTGAGGCTAAGGAATATACATTCGTTGATACAAACGATGTTACAGCCGTTACAAAACAGGCAGCTGCTGACTGCGATGCAATATTTGCTCCTACAGACAACACAGTTGCATCAAACGGACCTGCAATAAACAATGTTCTTGAGCCTGCAAAGGTTCCTCTTATTGCCGGTGAAGAGGGTATCTGTGAAAAGTGCGGTATTGCAACACTTTCTATCGACTACCACGATATCGGATACAAAGCCGGTGAAATGGCATACGAAATTCTCGTAAACGGCAAGGATCCTGCTGATATGGAAATCGAATATGCAAAGGATCTGACAAAGAAATATATGCCTGAACGCTGCAAAGCTCTCGGCATTACAGTTCCTGATGATTACAAGGCCATTGAAGCTGCTGCTGAATAATCACAAATTAAATTGATATCAAAAGCGATAAGCATGTTCTTATCGCTTTGACATTTTTAAGGAGAGAATAATTAATATGTTGGAGTTTTTGCAGTCTTTGCCTTCCCCGATAGCACAAGGTATGATATGGGGTATTATGGCAATCGGCGTTTACATAACTTTTAAAATACTTGATTTTGCCGACCTTACCGTAGACGGCTCATTTGCAACCGGCGGTGCTGTACTGGTAGTGCTTACCACAGGCGGAATGAATATTTATCTTGCATTGTTTATAGCCTTTCTGGCTGGCTGTCTTGCCGGCCTTGCAACAGGTATATTTCATACAAAGTTCGGTATTCCTGCGATCCTTTCGGGAATACTAACACAGCTTGCACTCTATTCAATCAATCTGCGAATTATGAGCGGTAAGGCAAATACACCAATTAACTGGCGTAACTATAATCTTATAGTATCCTCAAAAACTGATGAGCTTCCCATGACAATTCTGGTATGCGTTATATTCAATGTGCTGATTATAGGTATTCTTTATTGGTTCTTCGGAACAGAGCTTGGACATTCAATCCGTGCCACAGGTTCTAATGCTGCAATGGCAAGAGCCAACGGTATAAACACAAATACCCGTACAATTATCGGACTTGTTCTTTCAAACGGTCTGGTATCCGTTTCAGGCGGTCTGCTTGCACAGTTCAACGGAAACGCAGATATCAATATGGGACGTGGTGCTATCGTTATCGGTCTTGCAGCGGTAATTATTGGTGAGGTAATATTCTCAAAGATATTCAAAAACTTTGCACTCCGTCTGCTTTCGGCAGTGATCGGTGCAATAATTTACTACATTGTAATTGCAGCAGTTCTTAAAATGGGACTTGACGCAAACGATTTGAAGATGTTCTCAGCTATTGTGGTTGCACTCTTCCTGGGTATTCCTTTCTGGAAGTCAAAGATTGCAGCAAAGCGTGTGAAAAATGTAAAGGCAGGTGCTGACAATGCTTAAAATCGAAGGAGTACACAAGACCTTCAATCCCGGTACAATTAACGAGAAAAAGGCTCTTAACGGCATAGATCTAACACTTAACGAGGGGGATTTTGTTACTGTTATCGGCGGTAACGGTGCAGGAAAGTCCACACTTCTGAATATGATCACAGGTGTGTATCCTGTTGACTGCGGAAGTATTGTTGTTGACGACGTTGACGTTACCAAAATGCCTGAATATAAGAGAGCAAAATTTTTCGGACGTGTTTTTCAGGACCCGATGACAGGTACGGCTGCGGATATGGAAATTGCCGAAAATCTTGCACTTGCAGCAAGAAGAGGCAAGCCGAGAACTTTGAAAAACGGCATAACAAAGAAAGAAAAGGCAGAGTTCAGGGAGCTTTTGAAAATGCTTGACCTGGGACTTGATGACCGACTCACTTCAAAGGTCGGTTTGCTTTCAGGCGGCCAGCGTCAGGCGATTACATTGCTTATGGCGACAATGAACCACCCTAAGCTTTTGCTTCTGGACGAGCATACAGCGGCTCTTGACCCGCAGACAGCTGCAAAGGTGCTGAATATTACTGATGAGCTGGTCAAGAAAGACAATATCACCACATTGATGATTACCCACAATATGAAAGACGCAATTCGTCTGGGCAACCGTTTGATTATGATGAACAACGGACGCATTATATATGATATTGCAGGGGAAGAGAAGAAGAAGCTGAAAGTTGCCGACCTTCTTGAATTGTTCAACAAGGCAAGCAACGGTGAATTTGCCAACGACAGAATGCTGTTGTCCTAAGCAGG
>JBJFBR010000095.1:0-2981 GCA_051888545.1 Oscillospiraceae bacterium | reverse complement strand
AAAATAACAATATCACAGAAATCTGCAGCGGATTATATAATGACCTTGACGTCGCCTGTAAAGTTTCAAGTGTTGCAAAAATAAAAAACTCCCTTAACCAGTTGGGTGCTTTAAATTCTATGATGACGGGAAGCGGTTCCGCAGTTTATGGGGTATTTGAAGACGAAGAATCTGCCGATAAGGCTGCGGATTTCCTGAGCAATAAATATCCTTTAATGGGAGTTTATGCTCCGGTTAATTCCGGTACGGAGATTGTGGAATAATGGTTTTAGATAATAAACTGCTGGAAATGTGTAATCTTTGCCCAAGAAATTGCGGGGTAAATCGTTACACTTCAAAAGGATACTGCGGAGAGAGTGCTGCAGTTCGTATTGCAAGAGCAGAGCTTCATTTTTGGGAAGAACCATGTATCAGCGGTGAAAATGGTTCGGGAACAGTTTTCTTTTCCGGCTGTAATCTTAAGTGTTGTTTTTGTCAGAATCATGAGATTTCTGCTGAAGGCAAAGGTTTTGAACTTACTGTTCAGCAGCTTGCAGATACATTTTTAATGCTTCAGAAAAAAGGTGCAAACAATATAAACCTTGTAACGCCAACACATTTTGCAGTGCAGATTGTTCAGGCTTTGGATTTGTGTAAAAATGATTTGAAAATACCTGTTGCATATAACTGCGGCGGCTATGAAAAAGCTGAGCTTATTGATGCACTGTCTGGATATGTTGATATTTTTTTGCCGGATTTAAAATATTATGATTCAAAAGCTTCAAAGGAATATTCTAACGCTGAAGATTACTTTGAAGTTTCTTTTAATGCTTTAAAAGCTATGGTCAAAGTTTGCGGAAAACCTGTGTTTGACAGCAGCGGGATTCTTAAAAGCGGTGTGATTGTCAGACATCTGGTATTGCCAAATATGCGGCATGATTCAATCAATCTTATGAATATTTTAGGAGAAAACTTTAAAAATGATGAGATTTTGATAAGTCTGATGAGTCAGTATACTCCGGTTTATAAAGCAGAGAATTTTCCTGAACTGAATCGCAGAACATCAACATTTGAATATAATTCTGTTTGTGACTTTGTTAACAAATATGGCTTTAATGGGTACTATCAGCAGCGTGATTCAGCACAAATAGATTTTATACCAAGGTTTTATAAAAATCTGTACTATGAATTGCCTTGATTGGTATATATTTTTCATTGATTTAATCGTCTTTTATGGTATACTAGTAATATATCTTATTGGAAAGAGGTTTTAATTTGTTAAAGGCATTTGGTTCAAAATATTATATAGACTCTTCAGCTGAGGCTGATGAATACTATGGCTATGTTAAAGATTTGCTTGACAGTGATATTGTTAATCAAATGAAAAACTATACGCATCATTACAGTACAACTTGTTTTCAGCATTGTCTTAATGTATCATATTATAATTATTTGTTGTGCAGAAAGCTAAGGCTTAATACTCGTGATGCCGCCCGTGCAGGAATGCTTCATGATTTGTTTCTTTATGACCGAAAAACCAGAGAAAAAAAGGACGGTGAAAAGTCCCATAGCTTTCACCATCCGGAGGTCGCATTAAATAACGCACAGAAATATTTTGATATAGATGACCGTGAGGAAGATATGATACGTTCTCATATGTGGCCTTTGGCTTCAAATATGCCAAAGTATGCCGAGTCATTTGCTATTTCGGCAGTAGATAAATATATTGCAACTTTAGAACTGCTCACATATGCAGTAAATACAGTAAAGAAAAAATGTAAGATAAAGTTTAAACCAAGTTACTATTCATCCAGGCTGCAATAGCTTCACCGGTTATCATATCATTTGCTGTAGTTATTTTTATATTTAGCGGACTGCCCTTAACTATATGGATAGGCAGTGACTTTACGGTAAAAACTGAACAGGTGTCAGTCAGAAGCTGTTTTTGATATTCTGTCAACGAATCATATATTGCGAGAAGTTTTGTGATTTTGAAGCTTTGAGGCGTCTGTGCCTGATACATTTCTGAACGTGGAAGGGTATTTTTCACAGTCTTTCCGTCATCTGATTGTACTATTGTATCAATGGCTGATATATAAGTTCCGCAAGCATCGTATTTTTCGGCTGCTTTTATGTTGTCATTTATAATATCAG
Source organism: Oscillospiraceae bacterium (assembly GCA_051888545.1). Classification (GTDB taxonomy): domain Bacteria; phylum Bacillota; class Clostridia; order Oscillospirales; family Ruminococcaceae; genus FB2012. Next base: position 848 of record JBJFBR010000095.1, on the reverse strand, counting down.
CGGTTATAAAAGGCCTTACACCGTCATGAGTTATAATTATGTCATTATCGTTTATACCATTGTCCTTTTCGATTTTGAATATAATATTAAAGACAGTAGAATTTCTGTCACTTCCACCGCATATAACTGATATTTTGTCTTTGTTAAGATGATATTTGTTTATAAGTTCATATAGGTAATCTGTCCAGTCAGAATGTACTCCAATGTATATTCTGTCTATTTTTTTTATTGCAGCAAATTTTTCAATAGTGTGTATAATAATTGGCTTTCCGCACAATTCTAAAAATTGTTTAGGTATGTTGGCACCCATTCTTGTGCCTGTACCTCCTGCAACAATACCTGCATATATCATAAAAAAACACTCCCTGCTGTTTTATGTAATTAATATACATTATTACCTTGATAAATCAAATAATAAAATGTTACTTTTATGTAAAAAGAATAATACTAAGAATAATTTAAAGTCTATTTAATTGTAATTACTGATTAATTATGATATACTTTTAATAAGTTAAATAGAAAGGTTGTCAATTAATGCCGAATTGGATGTATAATTGGATGTTTCTTGTGGGTGCAATAATTGTTGTAGCATTGGTTAGCATTTATATGTATAAATATATAAAGCGTTCACTTGAATTCTGGGAAGCTGATATTTCAAAAAAATATATTAAGGTAATCATATTTGTTTTTGCTTTTGTCATAGCATTAAGTTCATTGATTATTTTCAGTTGGGAAGGTATGCTTTCTCTGCATATTGTTTTTTCGGCAGTCTTTGTGGACTTGCTTTATTTAGTTGTAAGACCTTTTGTTAAAGATAAGGATAACAAAATTTCAAAGAATATTTTAAG
>JBJFBR010000094.1:0-2990 GCA_051888545.1 Oscillospiraceae bacterium | reverse complement strand
TGAAAGACCAATGCCGAATAAAAACTGCATTGGTCTTAATTTTGTATATGGAGGTAAATAACTATGTTCAACAATCAGCTTTTTGTAACCACAGGAGTAATGAAAAAGATTCCGGTAGAGCTGAGGCAGTTCATGTGGAAAGCCATAGCTGAAATGGAGGATGAAAAAGACTATCTTCAGGTTTTCAGATTTTCATCAGAAGAATTTGAAAATAAAAAAATTCAGAGGATAGAACATGAACAGGAGGATCCGGATTATGAAGAAGAATATAAACTGGAATTTCCCTGTCCTGTGAACGAAATTGTCTATATCATTGATTATGAAACTCATTCAATAATGATGCTGTCAGAAGAATACGAAAAATTTAAAGAATGGAGTTGATAAGAAAAGTCGGCATTGTCGGCAGTGGCGGCGATTTTCAGAAACTTTTTTCACGCTGGAAAATAGACCTGAAAAATGAACCCTATGAATATTCAATCAATATATGTGACTATGTCAAGAAATTATTTATCACAGAGCCGGACTTTGCTATTGTAGTATATGTAAAGGAGGAACTGTTGCAATGAAAACTACAATATCCAATATACAGACAACTTTAGTATCATCGGATGACGGAGAACATACATATTCAATCACTAAATCTTTGAATACCGATGAGGGAGAAAAAGGTGTGATTGTGTTGATGTATCCTACAAGAACCGCAGAAAATATTAATGGGGAGGATACAACCATTTCTCATTTAATAGCCCATATGCAGGATCTGAATCTTAAAGAAATCACAATAATAAATCTTTTTTCAAAAGTAGTGAAATCAAAACTGTCAGCAAAGGGATTGAGTGTTGATGAAGATAATATGAAGTATATCAAGGATAATATCATGAATAAAGATGATTTCAAGGATAAGAAATTCATACTGGCATACGGCAATAGTATGCAGAGCTGTAGGGCATGCAATGACAGTAAAGAATTGATAATCAACCTGTTTAAAAAGTATAATCCAAAGGGAAAGATATATCAGCTTGCGGCAAAATCAATGCAGAACGAAAATTGTCCTCATCCATTGTGGCTGGGAATCAGATGCAAATTCCAGGAATGGTATCTTAAAGAATATGTGTGTTCATCAGATACTTCAAAAGCAGAAACAAAAGAAAAGAATACAGCACAGACTACCCGAAAAGCAGAACGTGCTAAAACACCTGCGTGAGATACAGGAACGCAACAAACAGAAACCACTGCAAAGACAGCGTAAAAAATCCATTGACAGAGATAGCCGATAGGCATTGAAAAACCGCCGTTGTGGCATTATCCATAGCGGCGGCATACATAATCATTTACTGACTGCAAGCGTGATTTTAATATTTTGAACATTGATAAGCGTTTCTTGCTTACACTTCGGACAGTAGATAGGAAAGTTTTTCATCTCAGTATTTTCTTGTATCATTGTTTTCATATTCATCAAATTATTTTGTTTTTTTCAATATCCACAGTGCGTAACTTAAGCTAATAATACATAATACTGCACTTGAAATAATATGAAACTTCATTGAAGAATTTTCAACAGCAAAAACGCTCGAAGAATTTACAAAACTATGTGCAATAATACATGGTAAAAGGCTCTTTCCTTTGTAAAAAATAATTGTAAAAAGAAAACCTATTGCGATTGCATAACAAACTTGTAAGAGTGTAGGTATTAAATCTTTTCCGTTCAGTAAGTTTACAATATGTCCAATTCCAAAAGTAACACTTGAGATAACAATCGCCAACTTTACATTGTCATTGTATAATGCTTTGAACAGAAATCCACGAAAAATAATTTCTTCAATGAATCCAACGCAGAGCATACTTAAAATATATAACACAGTTTCTAAAACAGACAGCTTCATCGTAACGCCATTCCATAGGTTAATACTCATAATTAGAAGTAGCGGAGTAAAATATAAGAAATTTCTGAGGCTTCCATTAAAAGAACACAGACCGTATTTTTCTTTTAAGTTGTGTTTACTCACAAAAACTAAAAGAAGCAATGTAAAAACTATAGCAACGGGTGCAGCAATTATTTTTTCAGTGCCAAGCGAAGCAGAAAAGCTGTCAGCAACACTAAACAAAACAACATAGGAAATAATCCAAACCAATGAGAAATTTAATTCATTTTTTTTATATAAACGATACATTATAATCCTCCTTTTAATGAATAAACTGTTCCGTCAAATACCAAGTCTAAATCAGATATAATCGTCTGTTCGTCATAAGTCATTTCGTTATTTGCAAACATACTTGCATATCCGTGTGCAATCAGGAATAATGAACGGAAAATGGTTTTCGCCTGTTCTGTATTGACCTCTACTTCTTTACTCAGTATAGCTATAATAGGATGTAATTCTTCAGAATTTATCAACTCAGAAATATTTTTTCCTATAAACTCATTTGTTTGAAATAGAAACCGAAACAAATTTTTTTCTGTTTCAGCAAAGCGTATATAATTCAGTCCAATATCTTTCATCGGATTTTCACTCTGAATATTAGTTATATATTCGGAATGATACTCATCTACCTTAACATATACAGTTTTTTTCAATTCCTCTATTGTTTTAAAATGATACATAACAGGCTGAGTGGAACAGCCTAATTTTTTTGATACAGTTCGAGCATTGATATTTTCTGCTCCCTCACTTCGTGCTATCTCAAATGCTGCATCTATAATCATCTCTTTTGTAATTTTCACCTTTGGTGGCATATTTTTCACCTCTCTGTCATTTTATAATTATTGTTATATAACATATATTATAATAAAAGAAGAGATTTTTGTCAAGTTTCGTAACGAAAATATGGTAAAAATAAGTGTACATTGTCAATGATATGTTACACTTCCTCAAAAAAATAAAATGTCAATAATCAGCCTCGATTTTACATTATATACAGATAATCGTCCAGAGCACTCTGTGGACTTCTGTATTTCAGAAATGATTTGGAAATGTTATTTGATATCTTAT
>JBJFBR010000093.1:0-3014 GCA_051888545.1 Oscillospiraceae bacterium | reverse complement strand
AAATATTCAGATTTTTATAGGGAAAAATCCAAATCGACATAATTTTCGGATATGTGGTACTACAATAAAAGAAAAAACAGACAGAAAGGAAGTATTTGTATGGTCGAGATTGTGACCGAAGCTGAGAAAAGCCGGATGACAGCAAAAATCTATGGTGACATAGACCACCATTCAGCAAAATATCTCCGTGAAGAGATTGATATGAAAATTGACGAAAATCATCCTCTAGCCTTAATTATTGATTTTTCCAAAGTTACTTTTATGGACAGTTCGGGAATCGGACTGGTTATGGGCAGATACAAAAAGCTGAAAGCTTTCGGCGGAGAAGTTTTCATTGCCAATCCACCCACATATATAAAAAAAGTAATGAATATTGCAGGCATAAATGAAATCTGCAGAATTATAACCACAGAACAGGAGGATAAAATCAATGCAGAAAAAAGCAATTAATCAGCTTAAACTTAATTTCCCCAGTCTTTCGGAAAATGAACGGTTTGCACGCATTGCGGTAAGCGGATTCCTTTCACAGCTGAATCCATTGGTGGACGAGCTTGCGGAAATAAAAACTGCCGTATCTGAAGGTGTTACCAACTGCATAGTTCACGCCTATAAAGATACCGTAGGAATAATTTATATTGAAGTGAAAATTTTTGAAAATTCAAGAGTTTACATAAAAATACGTGACAAGGGCTGCGGAATAGAGAATATTTCCCGGGCAATGGAACCGCTTTTCACTACTTCCCCGGAGGAAGAACGTGCAGGACTTGGCTTTTCGGTAATGGAAAGCTTTATGGATACCGTTAAAGTGAAAAGTGCAGTCGGAAAAGGCACAACTCTTGTTATGGAAAAAACCTTGAAATCAAGAAAGGCACTTTATTAATGGATATTAAAACTCCTGACGAACTTGTGGAAAACAATCTGGGACTTGTTCATCTTTGTGCAAACAAATTCAGAAATAAAGGCATAGAATATGATGACCTGTATGATGCAGGATGTATGGGACTTGTAAAAGCGTCAAAAGCCTTTGATTTTAACAGAGGAGTCAAGTTTTCCACCTATGCAGTACCTGTAATTCTGGGAGAAATAAAACGGCTTTTTCGTGACGGCGGCAGCATAAAGGTCAGCCGGAGTCTGAAAGAGCTTTCTCTTGCCATAAACCGCAAGCGTGAAAAATTTCTACTCGCAGAAGGCAGAGAACCAACAGTAGAGGAGCTTTGCAATATTACAGGAGAAAGCTGCGAAACAGTTATTGAAGCACTGAATGTTTCAGCACCGCTTATAAGCCTGACTGAAACAAGCGATGATTCCGACAACAGCGAATTTGATATTCCCGTTGACCCGCCGGATATCTCCATTGCAGAAAAGCTTTCACTTTATCAGGCTATGAATACCCTTGACGCCAAAGACAAAAGGCTGATATATTTAAGATATTTTGAGAATAAAACACAGACTCAGACCGCCGGACTTCTTGGAATGTCCCAGGTTCAGGTATCAAGAAGGGAGAAAAAACTGCTGCTGCAAATGCGGACTTTGCTCCATTGATATATATTTTGCTTGACATATGCTTAAAAATGCTATAAAATGAAAACATATAAGTAATTTAGGAGGATGTCAAATGGTTAATACAGAAAAAACAATGGACAAGTTAGTTGCTCTTTGCAAAAGCCGTGGATTTGTTTATCCGGGAAGTGAAATTTACGGCGGACTTGCAAACACCTGGGATTTTGGTCCTTTGGGTGTGGAGCTTAAAACAAATATAAAAAATGCCTGGAGAAAGAAATTCATTCAGGAAAACAATCTGAATGTAGGACTTGACTCTGCAATTCTTATGAATCCGCAGACCTGGGTAGCATCAGGCCATATCGGCGGCTTTTCTGATCCGCTTATGGACTGTAAGGACTGCAAAACCCGTCACAGAGCCGACAATCTTATTGAAGATTTCGACGGCACTAATGTTGCAGGCTGGACAAATCAGCAGATGATGGACTACATCAGGGAACACAACATTACCTGCCCTAACTGCGGCAGTTCAAATTTTACAGATATCCGTCAGTTCAACCTCATGTTCAAGACATTCCAGGGCGTAACCGAAGACTCAAAATCAGAGCTTTATCTCCGTCCTGAAACTGCACAGGGTATATTCGTAAACTTTGCAAACATCCAGAGAACAACAAGAAAGAAAATTCCTTTCGGCGTTGCACAGGTAGGTAAATCATTCAGAAACGAAATTACTCCGGGCAACTTTATTTTCCGTGTTCGTGAATTTGAACAGATGGAACTTGAATTCTTCTGCAAACCGGGCACAGACCTTGAATGGTTCGATTATTGGAGAAGCTTCTGCAAAAACTGGTTGCTCAGTCTGGGCATCAAGGAAGAAAATCTCCGTCTCCGTGACCATTCTCCTGAAGAACTCTGCTTCTATTCAAAAGCAACCACAGACTTTGAATACCTCTTCCCATTCGGCTGGGGCGAACTCTGGGGTGTTGCTGACAGAACAGACTATGACCTTACTCAGCATATCAATACCAGCGGCAAGAGTCTTGACTATTTTGACCCTGAAACAAATGAAAGATATGTTCCGTATGTTATTGAGCCTTCACTTGGCGTTGAAAGACTTTTCCTTGCCATTGTTACTGAGGCTTACGATGAGGAAAACATCGGTACAGAAGAAAAGCCTGATGTAAGAACAGTAATGCGTTTCCACCCTGCTCTCGCACCGTTCAAGGCATGCGTACTTCCGCTTTCCAAAAAGCTCAGCGAGCAGGCTGAAAAGCTTCACGCAGATTTGTCCAAATACTTCTCGGTTGATTATGATGCAGCAGGTTCCATCGGCAAACGTTATCGCCGTCAGGACGAAATCGGCACACCATTCTGCATTACATACGATTTTGATTCTCTTGAAGACAACTGTGTTACAATCCGTGACCGTGATACAATGCAGCAGGAAAGAGTTTCTATTGATTCATTACGCTCATACATTGAGGCAAAACTTGAATTTTAGTCCTGCCGGACGG
>JBJFBR010000092.1:0-3036 GCA_051888545.1 Oscillospiraceae bacterium | reverse complement strand
TAGAATTCCCGTCAACATTGAAAAGTATAGGAGAACAGGCTTTTTACGGTGTAAACTCAACTTCATACAAAAGAAATAAAATTACATCAATAAAATTTACTGAAGGAACGAAAAGTCTGAGTATAGGAGCTAGTGCCTTTTATAGTTCAACTTCGCTGAAAAGTGTTGAAATGGAAGAAGGTATGACAAATCTTAGCGTGGGAGATAATGCATTTCAAAGCTGTACAGTACTTACAGATTTTAAGTTTTCAAAGTCATTGGATATAAATCCGGATGCAGAGACTCAGCCGACAATGACACTGGGAATAAATGTATTTAGCGGTTCATCATTAGCAACTATAAATATACCCGGATGTTTGAAAACACTTTCAGTAAACTCATTGGGAAACTCTAATTTAAAATATGTAACATTGGGCGAGGGCATAACAGAGATAGCCAATAACGGATATTCAGGAGCGTTTCCAAGCAGCTTAATAGAAGTTACCCTGCCGGGCACATTGAAAACAATCCCAAATAATTGCTTTGGTAATTGTACAAATCTGAAGTATGTAAATCCGGATAAGAGCGGAGAAACAGTTGTAAATAAGTTTCCTGAGGGACTTGAAACAATAGGTTACAGAGCTTTTTCAAGCGGTGCGGACGCTTGCCAGATTGAGGGTGCAGTAGAATTCCCGTCAACATTGAAAAGTATAGGAGAACAGGCTTTTTACGGTGTAAATTCAACTTCATACAAAAGAAATAAAATAACATCAGTAAAATTCAACGAAGGAACAGAAAGTCTGAGTATAGGAGCAAGTGCCTTTTATGGTTCAACTTCACTTAAAAGCTTTGAATTTCCAAAGTCATTGGATATAACCGACCCTGATGCAGAAACACAGCCAACTCTTGCTTTAGGTTCCGGAGTTTTTAGTAATTGCCCGTTGGAAACGCTTAGAATTCCAGGATGCTTAGAATCACTCTCAGGCAGTATGTTAAGCGGTACAAGTTTAAAATATGTAACATTGGGTGAGGGTATAATAACTATTGCAGCGGGAGCATTCCCAAGCACACTGATTGAAGTAATTCTGCCGGGAACACTGAAAGCAATACCTGATAATTGTTTTAACGGATGTTCAAGCTTAAAATATGTAAATAAAGAAACTCTGGAAGACGGAACGGTTGTTAACAAATTTCCTGAGGGACTGGAAACGATAGGTGCATCTGCTTTCAGAAACAGCGATAATGCCTGTCCAATTACAGGAGAAGTAGTATTTCCATCTACCTTAAAATCAATAGGAAATTATGCATTTTATGCATGGTCATTAAATTACAGAACAAATAAAATCACCTCAATAAAATTCACGGAAGGAACTGAAAGCCTCACTATTGGAAATCAGGCATTTCAGTATTCAACATCACTTGAAAAGTTTGAATTTCCAAATACATTAACAAGTACGCCAACATTAGGAGGTTCTATTTTTTATGGATGCAGCAAGCTTACAGAAATAAATATTCCGGGATGCTTTGGAACTTTTAAAAATAACAGCATTTTCAATGGAGCCAATATACAAAAAATCACTTTAGAAGAAGGCATAACTGCTGTTGAAGCAAATGCTTTTCCAAATACATTAGTTGAAGTAATACTGCCAAGTACACTGAAAGCAATACCAAATAATTGTTTTGCAAATTGCTCAAGCTTGAAATATGTTAATCCCGATAAGAGCGGTGAAACAGTAGTTAATAAGTTCCCGGAGGGGCTTGAAACGATAGGAGCATCAGCTTTCAGATACGGAGATAATGCCTGCCCTATAGAGGGAGAAGTAGTATTCCCATCTACCTTAAAATCAATAGGAGATTATGCATTTTATGCATGGTCATCAAATTACAGAACAAATAAAATCACCTCAATAAAATTCACGGAAGGAACTGAAAGCCTCACTATTGGAAATCAGGCATTTCAGTATTCAACATCACTTGAAAAGTTTGAATTTCCAAATACATTAACAAGTACGCCAACATTAGGAGGTTCTATTTTTTATGGATGCAGCAAGCTTACAGAAATAAATATTCCGGGATGCTTTGGAACTTTTAAAAATAACAGCATTTTCAATGGAGCCAATATACAAAAAATCACTTTAGAAGAAGGCATAACTGCTGTTGAAGCAAATGCTTTTCCAAATACATTAGTTGAAGTAATACTGCCAAGTACACTGAAAGCAATACCAAATAATTGTTTTGCAAATTGCTCAAGCTTGAAATATGTTAATCCCGATAAGAGCGGTGAAACAGTAGTTAATAAGTTCCCGGAGGGGCTTGAAACGATAGGAGCATCAGCTTTCAGAAGCGGAGATAATTCCTGTCCGATAACAGGAGAGGTGATATTCCCATCAACTTTAAAATCAATAGGAGATCATGCTTTTTATGCATGGTCAGGAAATTATAGAACAAATAAAATAACATCAATAACATTCACAGAAGGTACGGAAGAGCTTTCTATTGGAAGTTATGCATTTCAGTATTCAACATCACTTAAAGAATTAAATCTTTCTGACAATATCATTTCAATAGGAGATTACGCATTTAACGGAATCAATCAATTGAGCGGAAGCGACCTGAACCTGCCAAAGAATCTTAATAATTTAGGAGCAACACCGTTTGGATCAGCCAAATTCAAAAGAATATACACTCCTCTTCATCCTTATCATTGCTACAACAGCAAATTGTACGGAGAAGAAGTACATTTCAGAGGAATAGACGCAGATGAAACAGCAACAGAAGGAACAGCATCAGGATATCATTGGGGCTGTTTCTACAACTGGTGCACCCTTGTGGATAATTCGAAGCTGTATATAGAGCCGACAGTAAAGCATCTGACAAATGTAAAGAACCATTCAGACAATAATGGCGGAAATATGAACTTTTGGGATAAGTTCAGCGAGATAAATTTTGTAGGCGAAAATGTCATAAACATAGATAAGAGTAATGGAGCAGTTTTCTCTGCGAAAGAGCAGCCGCTGAACAACCTGAGCGGAATGTACTATGTAACAGAGGAAGGAA
>JBJFBR010000091.1:0-3058 GCA_051888545.1 Oscillospiraceae bacterium | reverse complement strand
CGGGAAATACTATTTTCTATATTGCATATCTGATTATAAGTTCAATCCAGCTTGGTACTACGGTGGACTATGCCATACTTATGACCGACAGATATATGGAATACCGCCGAGGAATGCCAAAAAAACAGGCCGTAATCCAGACAGTATCCTCCTGTGCAGTTTCCATACTTACTTCAGGAAGCGCCCTTACTGTTGTTGGATTTTTGCTTGGTTATTTATCAAGTCACGGACTTCTTGCACAGCTTGGTATTTTCCTTGGCAGAGGAACATTATGTTCACTTGGCATCGTAATGTTTGTAGTGCCGGGATTACTTTATATTTTCGATAAATTTATTCAAAAAACAACTAAGAACACAAGTTTTTTTGAAGGCTGAAGAAAGGTGTATACAATGAAAATATTAAACAAAACAATTTCATCGGGACTGGCATTATTAATGCTGATGTCTGCTGCTTTTCCTGCTGCTGCAGAACAAAATAATACAAAAGAAGAAGTAATATACATAATATCCGGTGCTGACGGTTCATTCAACAGCGCTTATGCGGTAAACATCTTTGGAAAAGGCGATGTAACAGACTACGGAGATTACACCGATGTTAAACTCCTGAACACAAATGATAAGGTTACCGTAAAAAATGATACAATTACATTTACCAATAGTCATGACAAAGCATATTGTCAGGGAACTTTGAAAAATGCAGAAATCCCTTGGAATATTTCTATAAAATATTTCCTTGACGGCAAAGAGCTTACTCCAACAGACATTGCAGGAAAAAGCGGAGAACTTGAAATTAAATTTAGTATCACTAAAAATGATGATTGCAAAACAGATTTTTATAACAGCTATGCCCTTCAAGCCGCTTTTACCCTTGATACTAATATTTGCAAAAATATTGTCACGGACGGTGCAACACAAGCAAATGTTGGCAGCGACAAACAGATTTCATACACAATTCTTCCCGGAAAAGGAATAGATACCTCTATTAAAACTGACGTTAAGGATTTTGAAATGCCGGCAGTTTCAATCAACGGCATAAAAATGACCCTTAACATAGACATTGATAAAAGTCAGATAACCGACAATGTATCAGAACTAACTGACGGCATTGAGAAAATTGACAACGGAGCTAATGACCTTTCCAGCGGTACAAAGGAACTTAAAAATGGTACAGACTCTCTGAAAGAAGGAAGCAAAAGCTTAGAGGACGGAACAAACACTCTAAAAGACGGAGCAAACAGTGTTAACGACGGTACAAAAGATTTAAAAGACGGTACTGAAAATTTAAAGAGCGGTACCGAAGAGCTGGAAAATGGTGCAGGAAAAGTAAATGAAGGCGTTGATTCCTTAAAAGACGGAGCATATTCTCTAAAAGACGGAGCAAGCTCTCTGAAAAGCGGTTCATCGCAGCTTTCAAACGGTTCAAAATCTCTTGATGACGGAGTACAAGAACTTTCTGCGGGAGTAAATACTTTACAAAGCGGACTTGATGAACTTAATTCAAAGTCTGACAGTTTAACATCAGGTTCAGCGCAAGTCAAATCTGCTCTTTCTGAAATACAGACCTCCCTTAATGCGGTTTCTGCAGATACAGACAGTATTAAAAAACTTACCGCTGCTTCAAGCGAAATCAAAACTGCTATATCCAGTCTTAAAACAGGAGCACAGCAGTTACAGAATAATTTGGGATACGCACAATACAAAGCCGCTATGTCAGCCAATGGTCTTGATATTGATTCTTTAAAAGAAGGCAATACTCAGGCGATAAACATTCTTACCGCACAAATAGCACAGCTTAATCAGACACTTTCCCAGATTCAAAGAGAACCAGGATACGAAGATCAGGCAGCACAAATTCAGGCACAGATTTCTCAGCTTTCAGATACAGTAACGCTGCTCACAGGTAACAACGGAGCAATTTCAGGAACAGAACAATATCTGAACAGTCTTTCTGACGGTGTTTCTCAACTTTACACAGGACTTAAAGGGCTTGAGGAGAATTACAGTGAATTTGACAAATCTATTGGCAAGCTTGCAGATACACTATCAGGAATGCTTGTTAATGTAAGCAAGCTTTCAGACGGAGTTAACAAGCTATACGAACAGTATGCGGCTCTTGACGACGGCATTAATTCTTATACAGAGGGAGTACAGCAAATCGTAACAGGTCATTTGCAAATAACAAATGGAGTTTCAAATCTTGCCAGCGGAAGTAAATCTCTTGTAACAGGCTCAAAATCTCTTGACGACGGAGTTTCAACATTATCCAGCGGCATAAACGAGCTTTGCGGAGGAGCGGACAGCTTAGCAGAAGGCACCGGCGATTTATATAACGGTGCAAAAAAAGTTAACACAGGTGCAGTCACATTATATATAGGCACTGATAAACTTTATTCGGGTACCGGCAGCCTATGCAGCGGCTCAAACAATTTATGCAACGGTGCTAAAGAGCTATATGACGGCATAAAGAAGATTGAAGACGGCGCAGGTAATTTAACGGACGGTGCATCAAAGCTTACAGACGGCACAGGTGAGCTTAAAGACAAAACTTCCGGCATGGACAGCGAAATTGAAAACAAAATAGACGATATGATCTCATCTATCCAAGGCACTGACAGCGAAACAGTATCATTTGTATCACCAAAAAACAAATCGGTTGAATCGGTACAATTTGTAATTAAAACAGATGCTATTGAACTTCCTGAAAACACAATCGAAGAAAAATCCAATGAGGAACACCTGAGCTTTTGGCAGAAACTTCTGAAACTTTTTAAAATAGACTAAAGTTGGCTATGTGAAAAAATTTCTGTAAAATCATAAACTGCACAAAAAAGCCGCATAAATCTCGAAGATTTATACGGTGAAACTCTTATGATGGTAAGCGAAGGTGATTCTGGTGTAAACGACTTTATACGCAATGATTTACACAGGCATCACCCAGAAATAAAGATAGAGGACACTCCTCAGTTCTATGATTTATATGTATTTAACAAATGTGCCGAAACGGGCAAGGTTCTTCTGACCATAGAATGCTGGCAAGAGGTTCACCCGGGGCTGGTTTC
>JBJFBR010000090.1:14514-17721 GCA_051888545.1 Oscillospiraceae bacterium | reverse complement strand
AATTCGGGAGGTATATTATAATGGATTTATCAATGAGATGGCTTGCAGACTATGTTAACTGCGGCTGTGATATAAAAGAATTCTGTGCAGGTATGACTTTGTCAGGTTCAAAAGTTGAAAGCTACAGCACAGAAGGTTCAGAAATCAATAAAGTTGTTGTGGGACAGATTCTAAGCGTTGTTCCCCACGAAGATTCAGATCACCTCGTTGTTTGTCAGGTAAACGTCGGCGGGGAAACTCCTTTGCAGATCGTAACAGGAGCACCGAATGTCAAGGCAGGAGATTTTGTTCCTGTTGCACTTCACGGTTCAACACTCCCCGGCGGAAAGAAAATCAAAAAAGGCAAGCTGAGAGGCGTGGAAAGCAACGGTATGCTCTGCTCTTTGGGAGAACTGGGTCTTACAGTAAACGACTTCCCTTATGCTATTGAAGACGGCATATTCATCCTCGGCGATGATGTTGAAAAAACATTGGGCATGGATATAAAGGACGCAATCGGATTCAACGATACTGCAGTCGAGTTTGAAATCACATCAAACAGACCTGACTGTATGTCAATTACAGGTCTTGCAAGAGAGGCTGCTGCAACTTTTGACAAACCGCTTAATATTCCGAAGCCGCAGTTCAAAGGCGTTGACGGCGATATTAACAGCGAGCTTTCAGTAGAAGTAAAAAACACAAAGCTTTGTCCCAGATATATGGCAGGTATTGTCAAGAATGTACGCATTAAGCCTTCTCCGTTGTGGCTGAGAGAAAGACTCCGTGCCTGCGGCGTCCGTCCAATCAATAATCTTGTTGATATCACTAACTTTGTAATGCTTGAATACGGTCACCCAATGCACGCTTTTGATAAACGCTATGTTGACGGCAATCAAATCGTTGTAAGAAATGCAGAAAACGGCGAGAAAATCACAACTCTTGACGGTGAAGAACGCACACTTTCCCAAGAAATGCTTGTTATTGCCGACGCTGAAAAGCCAATAGCTGTTGCAGGTGTTATGGGCGGTGAATTCAGCGGTATTATGGAAGATACCACAACCGTTGTATTTGAATCGGCTTGCTTTGACGGTGCACCTGTCAGAACAACTGCTAAAAAGCTTGGCATGAGAACCGAGGCTTCATCAAGATATGAAAAAGGTCTTAACCCGAATAATACCTATGACGCACTTATGAGAGCTTTTGAATTGGTTGAAGAACTGGATGCAGGAGATGTGGTAAAAACATTTATCGACTGTGATAACTGCAACAAGGAACACAGCTCAGTTGTATTTGATGCTGATTGGATCAACAACTTCCTGGGCACAGATATTCCTGAAAGCGATATGATAAATTATCTTGAAAAGCTTGAATTTGAAGTCAAGGACGGCAAAGTATATGCACCGTATTTCAGAGTAGATATTGAGTGCAAGGCAGATATTGCAGAAGAAGTTGCAAGAATGTATGGCTATGACAATATTCCAAGCACTCTTGTTTCAGGCGTTGCAGAGGCTAAAAAGACCCCGAAACAAATCTTTGAAAACAAGGTCGTTGAAACAATGCTTGCAATGGGTGTAAACCAGATTTCAACATTCTCATTCGTTTCACCAAAAAGCTTTGACAAAATCAATCTGCCAGAAGACTCAGACCTCAGGAATGCCGTTGTCATCACCAACCCTCTGGGCGAAGATACAAGCATTATGAGAACAACAATTATTCCTTCAGTCTGTGAAGTCCTTGCAAGAAACTATAACAACCGAAACGATGAGTGTTCAGTATTTGAACTTTCAAACGAGTATATCCCTGTGGAAAACGAGGTACTTCCTGTTGAACCTCACCGCCTCGGCTTTGGTATGTACGGCAGCAGCGATGTTGATTTCTATACAATCAAAGGCGTTGTTGAAGGTCTTATGGACAGACTGGGCGCTGAAAATGTTGAGTATGAACGCCCTGAAGACAACAGCATTTTCGGAGAAGCTGCAGCATTCCACCCCGGCAGAGTTGCTGTTGTTAAGGTTGACGGCGAAGAAGTGGGTATATTCGGCGAGCTTCATCCCACTGTTCTGGAAAATTACTCAATCGGCACAAGAGCTTATGTGGGCAAAATCAACGTTACCGAACTTATGGATAAATGCAGCCTTCAGAAGACATATAAGCCTCTTCCCAAATTCCCTGCAACAACCCGTGATCTTTCACTTATCTGCGATGATGAAATACCTGTTGCAAAAATTGAAAAGACAATCAAGAATGCTGTAGGAAATATCCTTGAAAAGATTACTCTCTTTGACGTATATAAGGGCAAACAGATTGACGAGGGCAAAAAGTCTGTATCTTACTCTATCTCAATGAGATCTCATGACGGTACTTTAACAGATGAACACGCTGATAATGCAATGGATAAAGCCTTAAAAGCTCTTGAAAAAATCGGCGTATATCTGAGAAAATAAAAAAAGATATGGATTATTTTCTGAAAATCACAAAATAGTACTTGTTATTTATAAATTATTGTGTTATAATTTTAATATAAACACATAATAATAATACAGAACAAAAAGGAGCGGAGACAAATGGACGATCGCACTATGGAATTTTCAGTCGGACGAGATAAAAATATAGAATTGAAAAAGACTTTAACAACTATTTATGACGCATTGAAAGTTAAAGGATATAATCCAATAAACCAAATTGTCGGCTATATTCTTTCTGAAGACCCGACATACATAACCACTTACAACAATGCTCGTAATTTAATCCGCCACATTGACAGAGATGAATTACTTGAAGAACTTGTAAAGTCATATCTTCAATCATAAATAACATACGACTAGACGGGCAGAAAGTTTTATGGCTTTCTGCCTTTTAACTAGCAGAAAGGAATATATGATTAAAAAAATAGTTTCTGCCTTTTTGGCAGCACTCATTATGTTTATAATTCCGGTCAACTGCATGGCTGAAACAGAATACAAAAAAATAGAAATACCCGTTCCGCATAATCTTCTTTTTCTGGGTGATTCCATTGCAACAGGCTATGGTCTGGAAGGATATTCTGACGGCAAGGATAATTGCAATTCTTATGCCAATCAGCTTACAGAAAAATATAGTCAGGAGCTTTCAGATACCTGTCAGGTTACTGAAAAAAACGCTGCCGTTGACGGAAAAACTTCAAAAGAGCTTTTAGAAGAACTTAAAAGCGGAATGTATGATTCACAACTGAAAGATGCAGATGCTGTT
>JBJFBR010000090.1:0-14414 GCA_051888545.1 Oscillospiraceae bacterium | reverse complement strand
AAGAAAAAATTGACAAGCTTAACGACTGTATCAAAAATCATCAGAATGATGAAAAGGGAAAGTATCTTATTGCAGATGTGGCAGCCGAATTCAACGGCAAAGGCAATGACCTCACCGGAATAGACGATTTTGATATTCACCCTAATCAGGAAGGTCATAACACTATAGCAGAATGTGTGGATAAAGTATTGAGAACACAAAAATACAGCTATGAAAAAGCTGTTGAGGTGCTGGCTCCAAAGTCTGAAAAAAGCTTTTTCACCAAAAAAAATATAATTATTTTAGCATTGATATTCCTGTTGACCACACTAACCACCGCACTAATATTTATTGTGCTTAACAATTATAGAAGGAGTAGAAATCAGAAATGAACACATATATGGTAGATTTTGAGAACGTAAAATCAGCCGGTCTTGTAGGTATTGAAAAGCTGGGAAAAGGTGATAAGGTAATAATCTTTTACAGCGAGAATTCCGATACAATCAGCTTTGAAATGCACAGCCGGATTATGAAATCCACAGCTGATATCCAGTACTGCAAAGTAAAGGTGGGCGGAAAAAATGCCCTTGATTTTCAGCTTGCCACAGCTCTGGGCTATATTGTTGCCAAAGGCGAAAACGAGTATATTTTTGTTATAAGCAACGATAAAGGCTTTGACAAACTGCATGATTTCTGGAATGTTTATCCTGAAGTCACAACCGATTGCCTGGTTTATCGTGTTCAGAACATCGACAAGGCTCTGGAATATAAATCTGCTAACAGTAAAGCTAATGAAAATCAAGAGCAAGCTGCTGAAACAGCTCCGCAGCCTGAGCATAAAAAGCGTACATACAAAAAAAGACCTGACAACCTCACCGATTATATTCTGGAGCTTTTAGGGGAAAATGTCACTCCGGAAAATATTCATACCATAAAGAACTGTCTTAAAATCTCAGATACAAAAGAAAGCTTTCATAACGAACTTGCAAAAATATTCAAACAGGACGCCACCGAGCTGTATAAAACTCTCCGTCCCAAATATGTAACGCTGAAAAAGCTTTCAACTGCTGAAAATAAGACAGACAAACCTCATTCAGAAAACAAACCTACCCTCAGCCAGGAGCTTACCAGACTTCTGAAAGACCATTGCTCAAATGAAGATATTTCAAAAATCCGGCAAAGTATCTGTGCCTCTCAAACCAAACAGGAACTTTATATTTCAATGCTGAGAATATACAAAAAGCAGCGTGGCTGCGAGCTTTATAAAATCATTAAACCGGAATATAATTCACTTATTTCCCTGAAGGAGACAATGTAATGAAAGTAATGATAGCCTCTGACATACACGGTTCAGCATATTACTGCAAAAAAATGCTTGACGCTTTTGATGAACAAAAAGCTGACAAGCTGATTTTGCTGGGAGATATTTTATACCATGGCCCCCGCAATGATCTGCCAAAGGAATACAATCCTAAAGAAGTTATAGCAATGCTCAATCCGCTGAAAAACAAACTCCTTTGCGTGAGAGGAAACTGTGATACAGAAGTTGACCAGATGGTACTTGACTTCCCTGTTCTTGCCGAGTATGCTTTGCTTTATATTGACGGATTAACGATTTTTGCCACACACGGTCACAAGTTCAACTGTGATAAGCTTCCGCCGTTAAACAAAGGCGATATTCTTCTCCACGGACATACGCATATACCCGTCATTGAAAATAAGGGAGATTATACATATATCAATCCGGGCTCTGTGTCAATTCCTAAAAACAACTCTGACCATAGCTATATGATTCTGGAAAACGGTGAGTTTAGCTTTCACTCACTATAGAAAAAGTACTGCTGTTTAGTTCAGCAGTACTTTTTTGTTATTCCAGATCGGTTGAAATTCCGTTTATAACAATCTGCGGATCGTCCAGGTCAATGATAAGACGCTTTCTTCCTTCAATAACCTGCGTCTTTACTTTGTCAACATAGTCCTTGCTTATATTGATCGTAATTCCGGGGGACTTTACAACAGTCTTATTATCCACAAGGTTCACCGCTGTCAGCTCTTTGTCGCCCATTGCTTTTTCATATACCGCAGGCAGGCTTTCAAGCTTTTTCTCGCTCACTCCTGCTTCCCAAAGTATGTTGGAAAGCCCCTGTCTGTTAATAGTGGGTATTTCTGTTTCGTGGCTGTTCCGGTCAACGATTTCTCTGATTTTGTCGTTCACCGCTGTGATAGTGGAATAGTCCAATTCATCGGACACAACATTGTTGAGAATTTTCTGGAACACCATTTTTTCTGATTGACTGGACATGACAAATTCACAGCCTAACAGCTCGTTAACAATAGAGATATTGGGCTTTTTTGCATTTTTGCTGTAGTACATAACAGAGTTTACATCCGGCATTCTGTCATTAAAAACAGGAAATAAAAAACCGTCTGTGGGCATTTCAACAATCATATCAGAGTTTGTCTTTTTTGCAATAGCATTGATTTTGTCGTCATATATAAGACCGTCAATTCTCAGTTCAACAGGACAAATCGCCGTTATTATAAAATTGTATTCAAAATCTGCATTTTCTTCAAAATCATCATTTTTGTTCTTGCTCAGAATATTGTATGTACAGCTTGCGGAAAAAATCGCATAGGTAGAAATGTACTCCATTTTTTCCACAATGGTATTGATAAATTTATCGGTAATCTCCTCATCAACAAATTTGTTTTTCATAACTGTGTAGAGCAGATTCTGTGCTCCGCCTTCTTCGTAGCCGGAATTCGGAAAAGAATACTCCAGCAGATTCTTGCCTATCTGACCGCTGAGTGTTTTCTTTAAGAAAGTCATTATCAGCTCTGATTCTTCCTGAGGTATAATATTGTAAAGCCGATTGGTCTTGCATTTTATATTTTTTTCTGCATCAACAAAAGCTGATACAACACGGTTAACTGTAAAAAATCCGCAGTCATCAGAAAAATTCTTTTTTATTTCTGCAACTTCTTTTTTGTTCATAAAACTTTCCTCCCAAAACGTACTTTTATAATTGTAACATATTCCGACATCCTTTGCAAGAAAAAGCATTATCCATTATCCCGGAAAATCATATTGACAAAATTGCAAAATAATCTTAAAATGATATGTAGATTTATTTTATAATTGAGGTAATAAACAATGGAATTCAAAACAGGCGATAAGGTAAAAATTAAAGGCAGCAGCAAGGTGGGAGAAATTTATCAGAAATCAATGTTCAATAAATCGAATAATTATCTCGTAAAGTTTGATAACATTACCACTCCCGGCGGAGATAATATAAATTATTATATCATTCATTGTCGGGAAAATGAGTTGGAAAAAGCTCAGGAATAGTATTTTTGTGTAGTTAAAATAGCTAAAAAATCAAAATGGCATATGTATATTTTGTGTTTGCAATAAGCACTATATTATGATATAATATTATTTTGGGAAATGTTAAAATGTATGGAGGTAATAATATGATTAGAGAAGACTTGAGAAATGTTGCTATTATTGCCCACGTTGACCACGGAAAAACAACACTTGTTGACGGTTTGCTGAAGCAAAGCGGTACATTCCGTGACAATCAGGCAGTTGATGAAAGAGTTATGGACAGCAACGACCTCGAACGTGAACGTGGAATTACTATTCTTGCAAAAAACACATCTATTCACTACAAAAATACAAAAATAAATATTATTGATACACCGGGACACGCTGATTTCGGCGGAGAAGTTGAACGTGTTCTTAAAATGGTAAACGGTGTTATACTTTTGGTTGACGCCGCTGAAGGTCCTATGCCTCAGACAAGATTCGTTCTTCAGAAAGCTCTTGAGCTGGGACATAAAATTATTGTTGTTATCAACAAAATCGACAGACCTGACGCTCGTCTTAACGAAGTCGGAGATGAGGTCCTTGAACTGCTTATGGACCTTGACGCTACAGATGAACAGCTTGACAGCCCTATCCTTTATTGCTCAGGAAGAGACGGTACAGCTGTATATAATCCTAATGATGAGGGTAAAGACCTTACTCCTCTTATGGACGAAATTATTTCATATATTCCTGCTCCTGAAGTTGATACAGAGGGGAGTATGCAGTATCTTGTTTCATCAATCGACTATAACGATTATGTAGGAAGAATCGCTATCGGCAGAATTGAAAGAGGCGAAATGAAGGTCAACCAGGATGTTACAATCGGTGACTATCATAATACTAAAAAGGAATATAGAGGCAAAATCGTTACTATGTATCAGATTGAAGGCTTGAAGAGAGTTCCTTGTGACTCCGCTAAAGCCGGCGATATCGTATGTATAAGCGGTATTGAAAATATCACAATCGGCGATACAATCTGCGATTCAAGCAATTATGAAGCTTTGCCATTCGTTAAGATTTCTGAACCTACAGTGGAAATGACATTCTCAGTCAATGATTCACCTTTCGCAGGCAAGGAGGGCAAGTTCGTTACTTCCCGTCAGCTCAGAGAAAGACTTTTCAAGGAATTGCTGAAAGACGTTTCACTCAGAGTTTCTGAAACAGATACCACCGACTCATTCAAAGTTGCCGGACGAGGAGAAATGCATCTTTCAATTCTTATTGAAAATATGAGAAGAGAGGGCTATGAACTGGCAGTTTCAACTCCTCATGTTTTGTATAAGGAAATTGACGGCAAGCTTAATGAGCCTATTGAAAGACTTGTTGTTGATGTTCCTGAAAACTGTGTTGGTTCAGTTATGGAAAAAATCGGCGGAAGAAAAGGCGAGCTTACTCAGATGACGCCTGTAGGCAGCCGTATGAGAATTGAATTCCTGATTCCTGCAAGAGGTTTGTTCGGCTATAGAAGTGAATTTCTCACTGATACAAAGGGCGAAGGCATTTTAAGCTCAGTATTTGACAGCTATCAGCCATATAAGGGAGAAATTCCAAGAAGAAGCACAGGCTCACTTGTTGCATTTGAAACCGGCGAGGCTGTTACTTATGGCTTGTTTAACGCACAGGAAAGAGGAGAACTCTTTATTGGTGCAGGCGTTCCGGTATATGAAGGAATGGTTGTTGGTGCGTCACCAAAGTCTGATGACCTTGTGGTTAACGTATGTAAGAAAAAGCACCTTACGAATACTCGTGCAAGCGGAAGTGATGATGCTTTGCGTCTTGTTCCTCCAAGAAATATGAGCTTGGAAGACTGTCTTGAATTTCTTGCTGATGACGAACTTCTTGAAGTTACTCCTGAAAGCCTGCGTATCAGAAAGAAAACACTTAATAATAACCAGCGTGCAAAAGACAGAGCAAAACTTAAATAAATCAGATACTGCAAAAACCTTCAGGCATTTGCCCGAAGGTTTTTCTTTTTATGCAAATTCATATCCTGCATTTTTAGCATTGTCTATAAAATCAGATAATATCTGCGTGTTGGTTGATGATACTGAGTGAAGCAGATATATTGCACCGTCATGCAGAGAATTGTTCAGCTTTTCCAAAGATGACGAAGGGTCCGGTTGGTTGTTCACATCCCAATCAGCATAGGCAAAGCTCCAGAGCTCTGTTTTGTATCCGCAGTCCTTTGTAACATTAAGCGAGAATTCTGAAAATTCACCCATAGGCGGTCTGAATAAATTCATCTTGTAATTGTACTTCTCCAGCATATAATTGTGAAATCCCATAATCTCCGACTTGCACTCCTCTTCCGTTAACGCAGGCATAGACTTGTGAGTAACAGAATGGTTTCCTATTGTATGGCCTTCGTCAATCATTCGCTTTATAAGCTCAGGATTTTTTTCGGCATAGTCCTGCAATACAAAGAATGTCGCCTTAACATTTTTCTCTTTCAGAATGTCCAGAATTTTTTCAGTGTTACCGTTTTCATATCCCTGATCAAAAGTTAAAGTTATCTTTCCATTTGTATCATTTATTGCCGTTGCATTGAATTTGCTGTATTTTTCGTTGAAATCCAAAGCTCCCAACGGCTGATTTTCGTCGTTGAACTGAACTCCTTGACCATAGCCTACCTTTTCATGAGATAAACTTTCATCTTTGTTGACGTTCAAAAGTTCTGCGGCTCCTTCGGCAACTTCATTACAGAATTTTTCAGGAGAAAAATCAGTGTATTTTTCTGCAAGCATACATGAAACCGCTAAAGTTAATGCCAAAAGCAAAAATTTTGTCTTCATTTTTATAACCTCCTTTGATATAAATTATTATACCCTTAAGTTAAAGCTATAAAAAATGAAATTTTATGAAAAATAAAGGGCCTGTCAGCAGACATAGCCCTTTTTGAATTGTTCATCAGTTATATATGAGTTAAAAACAAACTGCGTTATATATTCTTTGCTGTTTTCATATCCGCCGAAACGGTTTCTGGGACTGAATGACCAGAAATCACATTCAATGTTGTCCTTCGGCTTTTTGAAAAAACTCTCATAGCAAATTGAATATTCATCATTGCTGAATACCGAATCAATATATTTATTGTATGTTCTGCTGTTGCAGATAATCACAGCTTTTATGCCGTATTGATTGTAAATATAGTCCAGAAATTCTTTCAGATTCTTTGTAGCCGTTTCCTTTGACGGAGCAAATACAGAGTATATTCCGTTTAGCTTGACTTCAACAGCAGGAACAAGCCTGCCGCTTAAATCACCTATAGTTTTGCAGAAATACTCAGCTTGTTCTTTTCCGCTCTTTGCAGGATTAAATACATGGTATGCTCCTGAAAACACATTAGTTTCAGCCGAATACTTCCAGTTGTAATCAAACTTCTTGTCTTTATATGCTGTGCCCTCTGTGGCTTTTATATAAACAGCCTTTAAATTCTGTGATGAGAATTTTTTCCAGTCGATTTTGCCCAGGTCAGAGTCAACAAAAACTCCTCTTATGGGATAATCTGATTTCTCCGGCTGATTGAACCATAGCTTTCCCGTTGCAAACATAATGACAACATTGATGAATATTATCACCATGCAAATCAGCACTATTTTAACTATAAGCTTTGTATGCTTATGTCTTTTCGGAGGTAATTCATCAGCTGTTTCGTATTCGTTATTTTCGCTTTCAAAATCTTGAAATTCATTATCGTTTATTTCAAAATTCTGAAAATCATCTGTATCTTCATTTCTTTTTCGCATATGAATTTATTTTACCTTTATGCTTTATGTATTCTGTCCGCTTTTGAAAATTCACCATTAATCCAAATAATCACGGACTTTGTTGCTTCTGTTCGGATGACGAAGCTTTCTGAGAGCCTTTGCCTCAATCTGACGAATACGTTCTCTTGTAACATTAAACTGCTGTCCGACCTCTTCAAGAGTTCTTGAACGTCCGTCTTCAAGACCAAAACGCAGTCTGAGTACGCTTTCTTCCCGTTCAGTCAGGGTTGAAAGCACCTGATTTATCTGTTCTTTAAGCATAACAAGTGAAGCTGCCTCAGCAGGAGCAGGAGCGTCTTCATCAGGAATAAAATCTCCCAGATGTGAATCCTCTTCCTCACCGATAGGTGTTTCCAATGAAACAGGGTCCTGAGCAATCCGCATTATTTCACGAACTCGTTCCACAGAAAGATCCAGTCTTTCAGCAATCTCCTCAGGCGTCGGGTCTCTGCCGTTTTCATGCAAAAGCTGGCTGGAAGCCTTTTTAACCTTTGTAATCGTTTCAACCATATGCACAGGAATTCTTATTGTTCTTGCCTGGTCAGCAATAGCTCTTGTAATAGCCTGTCTTATCCACCATGTTGCATAGGTTGAAAATTTGAATCCCTTTGTATAGTCAAACTTTTCAACAGCCTTGATAAGTCCCATATTGCCTTCCTGGATAAGATCCAGAAAGCTCATACCCCTGCCCACATATCTTTTTGCAATAGAAACAACCAGACGCAGATTTGCTTCAGCAAGACGTTTTCTTGCATTAGCAGCTTCCTTTTCATTGCTGCCTGCCATTTTTTCAGCAAGCTGGATTTCTTCCTCAGAAGTAAGAAGAGGAACACGTCCGATTTCTTTAAGATAAATCTTAACAGGGTCGTCAGTTGATATGCCCTCAGAGGACATACCCATATCAACAGCGTCAGGTGCAGCCTCATCTTCAGGATTCATATAAATATCGTTGTCATCGTCAGGAACAACATCTTCCACAATTTCAATGTTGTTTGCTGAGCATGCATCATAAACGGAATCCATTTTTTCCACGTCAAAATCGACCTTTTCCAACGCATCGGTGATTTCCTTTGTAGTCAGCTTGCCTGTAGCCTTGCCATGTTCCAGCAAAGCTTCAATGACATTGTTGTTTTTCTTTTCGCTCATAAGTTTCATATCCTTTCGTTTCAAAGACTAGCCTTTGTTGTTCTGCAATTCTTTAAAAAGCTCTACAAATTCCTCATCAGACATATCAACTGAAGTTTGCTTTTGCTTGTAATTCAGAAGCAAATCTATATAATCATTAACAACATTGGAATCTATTCCGATGTTTCGGCAGTTTTCAAATATAGATGTTATTTTACCCACCTCATCGGGTGAAAATTCGCTGTTGAATGAAGAAATTGTATAGTCCTCATTATTCTGAATTTTTGCGGTAATAAATTCGTAAATCCGACGGTTAAATGACGTAACAAACTTTTCCGGGGACAGCCTGGATAAAATCTCACCGCAGGAATCAGGATTCTGCCAGATGTAGTATATGATCCCCATTTCGGCTTTTGATTCTTTATAATGCTCCGCAGCCTCAGGATTAATATTGTCTCTTCGGTTTGCCGAAAAATTGACAAGCTCACGGTCATTTCGCTTTTTGTCGGCTTTGATTTTATTGGATATCAGGTGATTTACCTCCAGAGCAACTGATTTCTTGTCAACACCGATTTCATCAGCCACCTGAGATATGTAAACCTCCCGCTCCACAGGTGAAAGAATCTGCATAAGCACCTTTGACGCATTTTTCATATAATCGACCTTGCCGCTGTTTGTGCTCAGATCAAGACCGTTTCTGCACTTTGAAAGTTCAAAGTTTATGGCACCATTTGCGTGGTCAAGAAGATGCTGAAACTTTACAGCTCCGAATTTATTTATATATTCGTCAGGGTCCTTTGCGTCAGTAACCTTAATAACAGAGGATTTAAGCCCTGCCTGATTCAGCAGCGATATGGCCTTTGACGTTGCTTTTTGCCCGGCCTCATCAGAATCATAGCATATAAGTACCTCGTCAGCATAGTTTGATATCAGCTTTATCTGTTCAAGAGTAAGTGCCGTTCCGCATGAGGCAACAGCATTTTCAAATCCTGCCTGATTAAGTGTTACAACATCAACATTCCCCTCACAAAGTATTATTTTTCTGTCCTTTACTGCTGCATTTTTCGCAAAATTCATAGAAAATAAAAATCTGTTTTTCTGATAAACAGCCGTGTCCTTTGAGTTCAGATATTTTCGCTTGTCATCAGGACTCAAAGCCCGGCCGCCAAAACCAACTATATTTCCTCTTAAATCAATGAACGGAAACATTGCACGGTTTACAAAAAAATCATATGTATTTTTTGTGTTGTGCTGAGAACGGGAAATCAGACTTCCTTCAATTAGTTCCTGCTCGGAATATCCTTCACTCAGCATATGATTTTTAAGTTCCGACCAGCTGTTGGGAGCAAATCCTATGCCATACTTCTGTACAGTTTTTGCCGTGAGACCACGTTTTATAAGATATTCCCGGCAAGCCTTTCCCTCATTGCTCCTCAGTCTGTCATAGAAAAACCTCGCGGCAGTTTTGTTCATTTCAAAAAATCTTTTTCTCTTGTCTGTACTTCCGCTGTTTTTAAAATAACTGTCCTCAGGTAAAGGTACTCCCCCTCGTTCAGCCAAAAGCTTAACAGCCTCCCAATAATCAAGGTTGTTATACTTCATTGTGAAGGTGATTACATCTCCTCCTGCGTGACAGCCAAAGCAATAAAAATACTCCTGGTCGGGATGAATGTGGCAGGAAGGAGTTTTCTCATTATGAAAGGGACAAAGACAAACATAATCTCTACCCGTTCGCTTCAGATTAACATAGCTTCCCATTACCTCTGCTATTGGATTTGCAGCCTTCAGCCTGTCCAGAAAATCCGCAGGCAATGCCATTTTATCCCCTCCTTGCCTATAGCTTATTCCATGATGCAGGTATAAATAAATCAGAAAAAACCTCAACCGCAAAGCTGTCGGTCATTCCTGCTATATAGTCGCAAACTGCTGTTTCCTTGCCGAATCTGTCCGCCAGCGACTGAAACAGCTTGGGCATTTTTTCAACATTTGAACAATAATATTTGTATAAGTTTTCCAGAAGTCCGTATGTCTTGGATTCCTCAGATTTACATTTCGGATTACGGTAAACATTGTCAAACATAAACTGATGAATTGAATCGAAGGCTTTTTGTACTTTGTCAGTCATGTGTATTTTTTCTGCACCGTTGTTCACCAGATCATTGACCAAAGCAGTAATTCTCTCCGATTTTGAATGTCCCAGAACATCAGTTATTTCCTTGGGAATATCCTCTTCACATATTATGCCCCCACGAATGGAATCATCTATGTCATGGTTGATATAGGCTATAACGTCAGCATAACGTACAACCTGACCTTCTCTTGTGCAGGCATTAAGGTTTACATGATTTACAATACCGTCACGAACCTCATATGTAAGATTAAGACCCTTTCCGTCATTTTCAATATATTTTACAACACGCAGACTCTGCTCATAGTGTTTAAAGCCCTTTGGAGAAAGTTCGTTCAGCACACGTTCCCCCGCATGACCAAACGGCGTATGGCCTAAATCGTGTCCCAATGCTATAGCCTCTGTCAGATCTTCGTTCAGCCTTAATGCTCTTGAAATGGTTCTTGCGATCTGTGCAACTTCAAGAGTATGGGTAAGGCGTGTACGGTAGTGGTCACCCATAGGGCTTAAGAATACCTGTGTTTTGTGCTTTAATCTTCTGAAAGAATTGCAATGGATTATTTTATCACGGTCACGCTGAAATTCCGTCCTTAAATCACATTTCGCGTGAGGGATTTCTCTGCCCTTAGTATCTGCAGAAAAAGTGGCATATTTGCATAGAAAATTTTTCTCGTTGTTTTCAGTAAACTCTCGTGCCAGCATTACAATACCCCCATAAAACCTTCTATTATATTATACTGTGCCAACAGCTCACTCACCTTTATTTTCAGCGAAATTTTATAAATTTCTGCATTTTGCACAAAGATCAGCCAAAATCATCCCACAAGTCAGCAATTTCATCTATGTCAGCCTTTCCGTTGGACATATCAATAATCTTGTCTTTTAAATGACTGACATTTTCATCCTTCACCATAACGGACACCTTTACATTGTCCTCAAAGCTCTCATTTTTGATAATTACATTATAATCGGGCAGAATATATGAAAGCTTGCCGTAAAAAGAATAATCACAGGTTATGTTAAGCTGTGAACAGCTGCACATTACCATAATCCTGGACGCATCTACCGCAAGCTTGCAGGCATGAGAATATGCCCTGACAAGCCCATTGGCGCCAAGCAGAACTCCGCCGAAATACCGTGTGACCACAACACATATATCAGTCAGTCCCTCTTTTTTCAGCACTTCAAGCACAGGAACTCCTCCCGTACCCTGAGGTTCTCCGTCATCCGAATATCTTAAAATATTGCCGTCACGAAGGATATATGCATACACATTGTGGCGGGCCTTCCGGTTTTCCGCCTTGATTTTGTTTATAAACTCTACAGCCTCATCATTAGTTTTAACAGGACAAATCGAGCCGATAAATTCCGACTTTTTCTCCACAAAGCTGTCTGATGCAGGCTCATAAATCGTTCTATACTCCACAAAAATTCTCCTAAAAAAAGACTCTCTGCCACACAGACAAAGAGTCTCATTTTTCAAAATATAGGTTACAGAATTAGTCGAGGTTAAATCTCTTCTTAAATCTGTCTACACGTCCGCCTGTATCAACAAGCTTCTGCTTGCCGGTATAGAATGGATGGCACTTTGAACAAATTTCAACCTTAATGTCCTTCTTTGTGGAACGTGTTTTAATCACGTTGCCGCAGGCACATGTGATTGTTGTTTCTTCATACTCAGGATGAATACCCTTCTTCATGCTTTATATCCCCCTTTCCAAACTAAAAAATTATGAACTCATAGAAGCCCATCATTTCAGTTCAGACAGTAGTTCTATGTAGTAATCATTTTTTAACTAGATTATTATACCACATCAATTATAAGTTGTCAAGCTTTTTTATAATAAACTATTATTAATTTGAAAAATAAATTTTTATGCCATAAAACGTCTGGCAAAACCAAAACCATAGATTTCACTGGCATCTGCAACTATAACAAAAATATTTTCATCAATATCTTTTGCAGCAGTTTTAATTTTATATGCCTGTGCATTTGAGCAGGCACACATAACTATATTTTTATTTTCTTTTGTGTATGAACCCACTGCATCAATGACAGTTGAGCCTCTTTCGCTTATTTCGGAGATTTTATCAGTAACAAGCTGAGGTTTATCCGTAATAATAATGAGCAGCTTTGCCGAACCCATACCGTACATAATCTTGTTTATAACCACAGAAGCAGTAAATGTGGCTATGAGACCGTATAAAACAGCATCAATATTGCCGAAAACAGCCCAGCCCAGAGATATAATAATAAAATCTATAGCCATTGTTATTGAGCCTACAGACAGATGAGGTTTTTTTGCCTTTATGGACATGGTTAAAAAATCTGTTCCTCCTGATGACGAACCACGCATATAAAGCATTGCCATGCCCGCACCAATGAACAGCCCTGAATATAGTGCCGCCAATAGTGATGAACCATGATATGAAGGAAAATGAGGAAAAATAACGTCTAGAAAAACGGTGCAATAGACCATTGAACGCAGGCTTTTCAGCAAAAATTTCTTTCCCACAAATTTGTATGAAATTATCATAAGAGGAATGTTGATAACTATGGTCATCAGGCCTATGGGCAGATTCCATAGATAGTTAAGCATTATTGCCAGACCAGATATTCCTCCCGGTGCAAAATCAGCCATTTTTGCAAATACATATATTCCCCCGGAATACAATACACTTCCCAGAATATCAAATACTGTATCCAATAAAAAATTTTCAGCCTTTTGTCTCCTTGTTTCAGCCATATCATCACCGCCGTTCAATTATTGACTTGCCTGAGTATATTTTTTCGTACTATAATATTATTATCACATCGGGCAAAAATAATTACCGATTTTAAAATTATTTTTTGTTGACAAATACCCCATAGGGGTATATAATAATTCTGAGGTGATAATAATGAGCTGTAACAGTAACTGCTGTGAAAGATACAAAGAAAAGCCCAGAAGTGAAGAAGAATTAAAACTCCTGAAAAATAGACTTAACCGAATAATCGGACAGCTTGGGGGCATCAGCAAAATGCTTGACGACAACAGATACTGCGGTGATATTTTAACGCAGATTGCCGCTGCTGAAAGCGCCCTGCAAAATGTGGGATATATAATTTTGCAGACACATCTAAAAACTTGTGTTGCTGACGGAATAAAAAAAGGCGATACAGAAATATTGGACGAAGCTGTTGACCTTATTAAAAAGCTGAAATAGGAGAATAATAATGATAAAACAAAAATTCAGCGTCAGCGGAATGAGCTGTGCTGCCTGCTCCGCTGTGGTTGAACGAAGTGTAAAAAAGCTTAAGGGAGTAATAGATGTCAGCGTAAATCTTTTGCAGAACACAATGGAAGTAAAATACGATGACACAATGTCCGAAAATGAAATCATTTCTGCTGTTGAACATGCGGGATACGGTGCTGCTGTTTTCGGGAGCAAGCCGAAAACCAAAGAAAATACTCAGTCAAGCCATCTGAAAAGGCGAATGATATGGTCTGTAGTGTTTCTTGTGCCGTTATTCTATATCTGCATGGGGCATATGATAAATCTTCCGTTGCCGGCTATTTTAACCGGGCATCAGAATATGATGATATTTGCACTGGCTCAGCTGTTTCTGACACTGCCTATTGTAATAATCAATCGTCAGTATTTTGTCAGCGGATTTAAAAAGCTTATACATCTTTCGCCGAATATGGATTCATTAATAGCCATTGGTTCGGCTGCCGCAGGAATTGAGAGCGTTGTTCAGCTCTTTTTAATGGCATATAGTATGGGCAGAGGTGATATGACCACGGCTCATAACAGAATGATGAATTTATATTTTGAATCCTGCGGAATGATTTTAACGTTAATAACTATCGGAAAATATCTGGAAAACCGTTCCAAAGCAAGAGCGTCAAATGAAATTGAAAAACTGATAAATCTTTCCCCTAAAACTGCCGTAATCATAGACAATGACGGCAGCGAAAGAGAAATACCTGCTGATGAAATTGCGGTAAATGACATCATTGCTGTTAAATCAGGAAGTACAGTACCCTGTGACAGCATTATT
>JBJFBR010000089.1:0-3092 GCA_051888545.1 Oscillospiraceae bacterium | reverse complement strand
CTATAGAAAAAGAAAGATATTGTTTTACATACAAAAATCAGTTATTTGAACTTGACGTTTATTCTTTCAGCGATGAGCTTGCTACTTTGGAAATTGAATTGAATAATATAAACAATAAAGTTGAACTTCCTGAATTTTTAACAATACTCAGAGATGTTACAAATGATAACAGATACAGTAATGCTTATCTCTCCAAAACAGGAAAACTTCATTTGTGATTAATAAAGGAGAATAAAAAATGTTTGAAAAAATACGAGATGCTTTAACAATATTTTTCGGAAAGCTAATGGTTAAAGTGCTTCATATGTTAGGCAAGGATGCAGGAAATCTTCCGGGGCTTGTTTTGTGGGAAATTAATAAGAATTGCTTAAAAGCATTTAAAGTAGATTGTCCTATAGTGGCAGTAACCGGTACAAACGGAAAAACTTCTGTTACAAATTATCTGAACCATATTTTTGAAAGTACAGGCAAAAAAATAATTACAAATAAATCGGGGAATAATCTTGATACGGGAATATGTTCGCTTTTGCTTGATAACTGTGATTATCATGGCAGAGTCAAAGCTGATTATCTTGTGCTTGAAACTGATGAATCCCATGTGCCTGTTATATATTCAAAGTTAAAACTTGAAACATTGGTAATATTGGACTTTTTCAGGGATCAGCTTGACCGAAACGGTGAGGTTGAAACGCTTATTTTAAAAGTACAAAAATTCCTTGAAACCTTTGAAGGAAATTTAGTGCTCAATGCGGACGATCCTAATGTTGCACGGCTTGGAAAAGCTAATCCTGATAATAAGAATGTTTATTATTTTAGTGTTGAGAGATATTCCGGGGCAACTGAAAAACCATATGAAGTGGGAGAGGGAAGACTTTGTCCGTTTTGCGGTGAAGAACTTGTATATGATTATTACCAGTATTCACATATAGGTAAATTTCATTGTCCAAATTGTGATTATGGCAAAACAAATCCTGCTACTTTGGTCAAAGATGTAAATCTTGAGGATTATTCCTTTAAAATTGATAATGAGCAATTTAAAATAAGTCATAACAGTATTTATTATGTATACAATCTTGCAGCTGTTTATACTGCCGCAAAACTTTATGGCTTTAACAATGATATTATTCATGATACGTTTGAAAACTTTCAAGTGAATAACGGAAGACTTGAAGAATTTAATATTAAACAAAGTCACTTGCTTTTAAATCTTGCCAAAAATCCGGTTGGTGCAAATATGACTTTGCGTGTTATGAACGAGCATAAAGGTGAAAAAGAATTGCTTTTTGTTCTTAATGATAATCTGGCAGACGGCCATGATGTGTCATGGATATGGGATATTAATTTCAGCATTTTTGAAAATGTTACAAGAGTTATAACAAGTGGTACCAGAGCATATGATATAGCAATAAGAATAAAATGTTCAGGTTATGATGCAAATAAAATCATTGTTAAACCTGATCTTGATGATGCTGTTGAAGAACTTTTTTCAACGAATGGTATTAAATATGCTATTGCCAATTATACGGCGGTACAGCCAACAAGAACTGCCCTAAAAAAATATAAATCAAAAACGGAAGGAGATAAGGAATAATGATTACTTTAAAATTAGTTCATATGTATCCTTCTATGCTTGATTTGTATGGTGATAACGGTAATGTGGAAATATTAAAATACAGATGTAAAAAACGAGATATTAATCTTGAAGTTACAAAACATGAAATCGGAGATAATAATACAGACTTTTCACAGTATGATATAATTTATCTTGGCGGCGGTGCTGATTTGGAACAGCAGCATTTAGCCGGAGATTTAAACGAAAATCGTGACGGTATAATGCAGGCATATAAGAACGGTAGTTATTTCCTTATGATTTGCGGCGGATATCAGCTTATGGGACAGTATTATAAGGATTCCAATGGTGAGAAAATTCCGGGTTTGGGCTTGTTTGATTACTATACAAAAGCATCAACGAATAAACGTCTGAGATGTACTGGAAATATAGTTATTGAATCCGATATCGACGGTGAGAAATATAAAATTATTGGATTTGAAAATCATGGTGGGCAAACAGAAAATGTTAAAACACCTTTGGGAAGAGTTCTTACCGGAAATGGTAACTGTTTTAAAAGTGATACTGAAGGATATTTTGAGGAAAATGTTACAGCAACTTATTTGCACGGACCTCTTCTTGCAAAAAATCCTAAGCTTGCAGATCATATTATTTCTTATTGTGTAAGCAGAAAAACCGGAGAGAAGTATATTCCGAAAGAATTAGATGATAATCTTGAAAATCAATGCAGAAAGCAATTGCTTTCAAGATTACTTTAATAAAATATAGTAGACAACAAAATTTAAGACAACTTTAACGGAGGTTAATATGACAGATAATGTTAAAGGTCTGACGCAACAGGAAGTTGAGCAACGAATAAAAGACGGTAAAGTAAATGGCAATACTGATATAAAAACAAAATCAGTAAAAACCATTGTAAAAGAAAACATTTTTACTTTTTTCAATTTTCTTAATATTTTTCTTGCTTTATTGGTTCTTATATTTGGAAATATAAAAAATGCTATGTTTTTAGGCGTAATTGTTTGTAATACTGCCATTGGTATTTTTCAGGAAGTTCGTTCCAAAAAAACAATAGATAAACTTACATTGATATCAGCACCTAAAGCTCATGTGATTCGTGATGGTATAAAGAAAGAAATACCAACGTCAGAGGTGGTTCTTGATGATCTTATGATGTTTGATAATGGTGTACAAGCGGTTGCAGATTGTCAGATAGTCAGCGGTGAGTGTGAAGTAAATGAAAGCTTGATTACAGGTGAAAGCGATCCGATAAATAAAAAGCCGGGTGACCAGATTCTTTCAGGAAGCTTTGTTGTCAGCGGACAAGCACAAGCAGTAGTAACTGCATTAGGTGAGGACTCATTTGCAAATAAGATAACCAATGGTGCAAAGTATGTTAAAAAGAATGAGTCTAAAATGCTTAAGGCGATAAACGTAATTCTTAAAGTTATTTCTATCTGTATTTTCCCTCTGCTTATTGGTCTGCTTGTGGAGGGCATTGTGTTTTCAGAAGAGCCTTCAA
>JBJFBR010000088.1:0-3093 GCA_051888545.1 Oscillospiraceae bacterium | reverse complement strand
GTAGTGTCTTATTAGGGTACTCTTTATTTGCCCTAAAATATATTATACGAGGAGAGTAAAGAATGAAAAAAGAGATTTTTTCAAAAACATACAAAAAAGCTTTAACCTCTTCTGTAGCAGCATTGTTGCTTGCCAGTGCGGTAAGTATGACAGCTTTTGCAGATAATTCTTCTGCAGACGCTTTGCCTACTGCAACGGACAGCGGATTTGTTGACGGATGTATTCCTGATAGTCAGGAAACAATTCAAGAACATCTTGCGTCAGACGCAGAGGTATATGATCTGGACTATATTGAAGATTCCGATGACGGAATGTATGATTCTCTGGTTCAGGTTTGTAAAGCAGCTGAAATTGCATCATCAGAATCAAGTGTTGATCTTACAAGCCAGTTCCCTACACCAAGAAGTCAGGGAAGCCAGGGCAGCTGTACTGCATGGGCAGTAGGATATGCACTTAAATCACATCAGGAGTATGTTGAGCACGGTTGGGAATTTAATGATAATACTATTTATAGTCCATCATTTATTTATAACCAGATAAAACTTCCAAATAATAGTGGTTCATATATTTCTGACGGATTAAATTTGCTTATCAATAAAGGTGATTGTTCATTAAAGGCAATGAAATATAACCAATATGATAGCACTACAATGCCAAATGCGTCTCAGAAAGATAAGGCATCTAATTTTAAAAACAAAAGTTATAAAACACTTAATGGTATTGATGCAGTAAAGGCAAGACTTCGTGCAGGTGACGGTGTTGTAATTTCAATCTGGGATACATCAGATTTTGCCGATAACAATACTAAAAGCGATAACGGTATTTTTGACAAGGTGTCAGATGAGGATAAAGAAGATTATGGTGTATATGATAAATTCGGATTCCACGCACTTTGTATTGTAGGATATGATGATAACTATAAGGATAAAAATGGAGATACAGTACCAAGCTTTAAGTTCATGAATTCATGGGGCTCAAATTGGGGCTACGGCGGATTTGGCTATATCTCATATGACTTGTTTGAAAGCAAATATGGTGCTAGCAATTATGGCTACTATCTTGACGATGATACACACCAGAATACAGACAAGTTCTTCACAAGCAATCCTGGTTATGTAAAAACAACTGCTAATGTAAGAGCTTATACAGATCCTCAGTATTATGATTCAACATCAAGCAGCGATATGTATGAACATACAATTTCAAGCGGCGAAACTCTGAAGATCGACAGCTTTATTGCTGCTTCAAACGGTAATCAGCCATGCTTCAAGACAAGCGATGGTTTGTACATAAATGCATCAAAGGAACAGTTGGAAGCTGTTACTGCAGGAGAAGTAAGAAATGTATTTATCAGCGGAAGCAATAACAATTCTGTATATTCATATAACAACAGTGAAACTTCCAGCATAAAGTTCAATACAAATAACAGCACGCAGTATAATAACCACAACACACTTCGCATTGATTATACAGTAAATCAGAGCGATTCATACAATGGTTATGCAGGAGCAAAAATTCAGGCTGACTCAACTGTATCAACAAGCGGTGCAAAGGGACTTGGATTCTGGTATATGACACCTTCCGGTCAGAACGGAACTGTAGCATTCTGTATGCAGGGTTCAGTAAACAAGAAGCTTGTTGAACTTCCAACAACAAACGGTGAGTGGAAGTATTATTCAAACAGCTATAGCTTTAACGGTTCAAGCATTTCAGATATTGAAATGTATGTAAACGGTAATGAAAGCAACTGCAAGACAACTCCTGCTACAGGCACATTGTATATTGCTGACCTTGCAGTTGTAAGCGAAGGTTCAACACCTGTAATTGAACAGAAAACATATTATTCATTCAGCTGCCAGGCAGCAAGCAGCAGTGCCGGAACAGCTACAGCAACTATCGAGGACGGTAAGTATGCTAAGGGTACATATGTTACTGTTGCGGCAAGTGCAAAATCCGACTATAAATTTATTGGCTGGTCAAAGAGCAAAAACGGAGATGTATTCAATACAAACACAACTTATTCATTTAATCTGACAGAAGATACTGCACTTTACGCACAGTTTGAAGAAGATGAAACTTATTATCTTTCTGTTGTAAAAGGCGATGGCTGTCAGAAGATTTCAATCACTACAGCTGATAATGTTTCTAAAGAATTTGAATATGCTCGGTATCCTGCAGGAATGACTACAGTTGAAGTTGTTGGTGAAAGCGGATACACATTCAAGGGTTGGTATACAAATGCAGTTGGTATAGGAGATCCTTTATCAACATCAACTAAATATACTTTCAATCTTAAGGGAATCACAACTCTCTATCCTTTATTTGTTAAGAATGGTGAAACCGAATATACTGTAAATGTAGTTAAAACTGAAGGATACAGCAGAGTAGCTCTTTTCTCAGAGGGCTCAAACGGACTTACATTTACAAGCGGAACATTTAAGCCCGGCAAATCAATCACATTGATTGCACAGGCATCAAGTGGATATAATTTTGAAGGTTGGTATACAAACAGCTCATTCAGCGGTACACCTGTTTCAACATCATCTGCTTATACATTTACTGTAAACAGTGATGTAACTCTTTATCCGAAATTTGTTTCTGACGATTCAGCATACCGAACACTTACAGTTGAATGTGATGAACATGGTCATACAGAAGGAACTGCAAGCGGAAAGTATCTCCAAGGCAAATACATTACTGTTACAGCTTATGCAGATGACGGTTATGAATTTACAGGCTGGACAAAAGGTAAGAACGGCGATTTGGTAACTGATTACTATTACTATTCATTTAACCTTGATGAAGATACAACTTTGTATGCTCACTTTGAAAAGCTTCCTGTATATACATTGACAGTAGCACAGACAGAGGGCTTGAGCTATGCTTCAATTGACGGAAATAAAGCATACACCGCAACATTTGAAAAGGGTTCAAACTATGGTGTAGATGTTTTTGCTTATGCAAAGAGCGGATATAAGTTTGCAGGCTGGTATACAAACAGCTCATTCAGCGGTGATCCTGTAGAAACAAGCTATCATTATACTTTTGATATCAATAGTGATACCACACTTTATCCTAAATTTGTAAAGACAG
>JBJFBR010000087.1:0-3097 GCA_051888545.1 Oscillospiraceae bacterium | reverse complement strand
TTTTGCAAAAAGCAGATAATCATAGTCTGGTTCTGTTAGATGAACTTGGCTCAGGGACAGATCCGGTTGAAGGTGCTGCATTAGCATTGGCTATAATTGAAAAATTGCGCAGCAATGGTGTTACTCTTGTAACAACAACACATTATCAGGAACTGAAAATGTATGCAATAGATACTGAAAAAGTGGAAAATGCCTCCTGTGAATTTGATGTTGAAACTTTACAGCCAACATATAAATTAATAATCGGAACTCCCGGAAAATCAAATGCTTTCGCAATTTCAAGAAAATTGGGAATTCCGAATGATGTTATTAAATATGCGCAGTCTTTAGTATCAGATGAAAACAGGAAATTTGAAAAAATAATTGACAGCCTTGAAAAAACAAGACAAAAGCTTGCCAATAATAATAATATTGCCGTACAGCTGAAACGTGAAAATGAACGTCTTAATGAGCAGATAAAGCAGGAACGTGACGCTCTTAATGAACAGAAAGAAAAGGAACTTGAAAAAGCAAGACGTGAGGCCGCAGCTATTGTTAAAAAGGTAACTCGGGAATCTCAAGAGCTTATTGATGAGTTAGATTCATTAAGAAAGCAAAAAGAAAAATCAAATTTTGCTCAAATGGCTATAGACGCTAAACATAAGCAAAAATCAACAGTTAACAAGCTGTATCTTGAGGCAAATCCGGTTATTGAGAAAAATGATAATTATACCTTGCCAAGACCTTTGGTTAAAGGTGATAAGGTACTTGTTGTGGACAGCAACAGAAATGGTATTGTAATATCACCGCCGGATAACAAGGGGATATGCTATGTTCAAGTTGGGATTATGAAAACTAAAATTGACGTTTCAAAGCTAAGATTAATAGAAAAGCAACCAGCATCACCTAAAAAGACTCAGAAACAGCCAAATAAAAAGAATAAGGGCGGATATGTTTCTATGTCCGGCGTTGAAGGTCGTATGACAAGGAAGGCGCAGTCAGAGCTTGACATTCGTGGTTATGCCGCAGATGACGGTGTTTATGAAGTTGATGACTTTCTTGATGATGCAGTTATGTCTGGTCTGAGCATAGTTACCATTATTCACGGAAAGGGAACTGGAATACTCAAAGATGCTGTTCGCAGGCATCTAAAAAATCATCCGCACGTTAAATCATTCCGTAAAGGAGTGTATGGTGAAGGTGAAGACGGTGTTACTGTAGTTGAATTGAAATAATTTTTAATCAAAAAACAGGGCAATAGGCACTATTCCTTATTGTCCTTGTTACTTATTTTTGATAATGGATTAGCTTCAGCAGCAGCCCGTATGTTTTCATCAGATAAATGTGTATAAATTTCAGTAGTTGCTATACTTTTGTGTCCAAGGACTTCTTTAAGCACCAATGGATCTACGTTGCCATATTGGTACATTAGAGTAGCTGCCGTATGACGCAGCTTATGAGTGGTTACTCCTAAATTACCAAGCCCGCATTTATCAAGATTTTCTTCCACAATTTGTTGCACCCGACGTCTTGTAATACGAGTTCTGTTAGCAGAAAGAAATATAGCATTTTTATCCTTTGCTGTTTCATTCGGTCTGTGAGTATCCAGATATGAGTTAAGAGCCTCAACGCAAGGCCCATTTAAATAAACTATGCGTTGTTTATTGCCTTTACCTGTAACTCTGAGAGTTTGATTATCACGGCTGTAATCGGAAATATTTAAACCAACAAGTTCACTCAGACGCATTCCGCTGTTTAAGAAAAGCAATATTATGCAATAATCTCTTGATGCATATCGTGCATTACTTTTTTGTAGCACTTCTAAAAGAGCTTTACTATCTTCCAGTGATAAATAAACCGGTAATTTGTTTTTAACACGAGGAAGCTCTAATTCTTTTAAAGGATTATTATCAATTTTGCCGTTTTTTTGAAGAAACAAAAAGAACTGTTTAAGTGCAGATGATTTTCTTGCTCGAGTAGCTGTAGAATTATTTCTTTCTTCCTTTAAATATTTCATATACAAATAAGCATCATTCAAAGTGAACTTTTTTATCCAATCA
Organism: Oscillospiraceae bacterium; assembly: GCA_051888545.1. GTDB lineage: Bacteria > Bacillota > Clostridia > Oscillospirales > Ruminococcaceae > FB2012. The sequence goes on along the minus strand of JBJFBR010000087.1, from coordinate 1,058 downwards.
AGTGGAACATCAGATATAGTTATGTCAGACCATTCTGTATTACTATCTACAACTTCATATTTAATCATCAGATACCTTAAAAAAGTTCTTATATCTATATAATATGCTTCTTCAGTACGGTCAGCACGATCCTTTATAATTTTAATATTTGTTAAAAAGTCCATAAGGTATTCAGGACAATCATCTTTATATTCTTTTTTCATATCATTACCGTCCTATTGCTTTCTCTCTGCCCTAAGTTGCACTAAATTTTTATTTAGTGCAACTTTATCTATATTTATATTATAGCAAATATCAGTACCCTTGTCAACTGTTTTGCCTGTTAATTCCTAAATAAGTATCAGGTACGTTACCTACAATTATGGTTTCAGAAATAAGATAATCGTTGTGGACTTTTATGTCTGTTGATTTAAATGGCAATATAGCTGAAAGCTCAACATCAACCGTTAGCCAGATTCTATGCTTCGTTTGATTTATACCGGCTGAACTAAACTCACTTTTTATATCAGTATCAACTGCACCTATTTGATGCAATTCTATATTTATTTTTGGACCTCTGCCACTTAGAAATACTATTCCGGATAATGTGCCGAATGGTATAGATACTTTATTGTCATTAATATTATTGAAGCTTTTATTAATATTGCTCTTGATACTATTTTGTACTTGATTTACCGCTGTTGAGTTTGTTGCAATGGAAGTTATATTTTCTCCGTCTCTATTTATATTTATGAAGTCATATGTACATCCTTTTATAGATTTATCAATAGAATCAATAATAATAGTATTAGCTGTTTCCCTGCCCTTGTATTCGCAGATTTCACTGATGTGTTTGCAAGTCTGTCTATAAAGTATAAAAACTATAAATGCAAAAATGCAAGCTATAATAACTATTGCATTGGAAAAAAATCTTACTTTATTGTTCATATAATACCGCATACATATCACCTAAGATATAATATACAATATCAGAATATTCTGTTAATAAAAAAGTCCCTCATTATGAACTGCTCCCCTTTTGTTAGACAATGTGGTATAATATAAATATACCAAAATTA
>JBJFBR010000086.1:0-3120 GCA_051888545.1 Oscillospiraceae bacterium | reverse complement strand
TTGCTCATATATTTATTGACAAGGGGAGTTAAAATGTTTTTGGAGATACATGACATTAAAAAACATTATGGTGAAGGGGAGAGCAGAACAGAAGTCCTGAAAGGTATAAATATGCAGATTGAAAAGGGTGAGATCTGCGTTCTGCTTGGTCCGTCAGGCTCGGGAAAATCAACGCTTTTAAATATAATTGGAGGAATTGACAGTGCCGACAGCGGGTACATTTCTATCAACGGTGAAAAAACTGCTGATATGAATGAAAAACAGCTGACTCTATACAGAAGAAAACATTTAGGATATATTTTTCAGATGTATAATCTGATACCCAACCTTAATATAAAAGAGAATATAGAGGTGGGGGCATATTTAAGTAACGAGCCCCTTGATGTTGATGATCTGCTGAAAACATTGGGGCTTTATGAGCACAGACATAAGCTTCCTAATCAGCTTTCAGGAGGTCAGCAGCAGCGGACAGCTATCGGGCGGGCAATAGTTAAAAATCCCGATATTCTATTGTGTGATGAACCAACAGGTGCGTTGGATTATAATACTTCAAAGGAAATTTTGAAACTTATCGAAGAAGTAAATCATAAGTATGGAAACACAGTAATTATGGTAACTCATAACGATGCGATTAAAAATATGGCTGACCGGGTTGTTAAGCTGCGTGACGGAATGATCAGAAAAGATTATATCAATGATGCTAAAATTCCTGCTGCAGAGCTGGATTGGTAAGGAGGGAATAAGATGAGAAGCCCTCTGAATAAACGCATACCAAGAGAGATCAAAAGCGAGTTCGGAAAATATTTAGTTATATTTTTGTTCATGACTGCCTTGATAGGTATAGTCTCAGGCTTTTTGGTAGCGGACGAAAGTCTGCAGGTTTCTTATGACCAAAGTTTTGAAAAATATAATGTGGAAGACGGGAACTTTGAACTATCTCAAAAGGCAGACAGTTCTGTTGTAAATTCCATTGAAAAGGAGGACATAAAACTTTATAATAATTTTTATGTTGACGAATCAACAGACGATTTTGAAAGCACACTGCGAATTTTTGAAGAGAGAAAAGATGTAAACAATGTTTGCTTGCTGGACGGTTCAATGCCTGAAACAGATAATGAAATTGCACTTGACAGGATTTATGCAAAATATAATGATCTGTCCATAGGAGATAGTTTTAAAGTGGCCGGCAAATCGCTGAAAATTGCGGGAATAGTGGCTTTGCCGGATTATTCGGCATTGTTTCAGAAAAACACTGATTTTATGTTTGACAGCATAAAATTCGGTGTGGGAATAATGACCGATGAAGGCTTTAAAACTATGGGAGAAAAGCACATTCATTACAGCTATTCCTGGAAATACAATAATCCTCCTGCAGATCCAAAAGGACAAGAAGCCAAGGATATGGCAGAGGATCTTATGAAATCAATAAGCACAAAGGCTCAGATTACTGATTTTATTCCACGTTATTCATCAAATGCAATAAACTTTGCAGGTGATGATTTAGGTGGAGACAGAGCTTTGTTTTTAACAATGAGCTACATACTTATTGTAATAATTGCTTTTGTTTTTGCAATAACCACAAGCAATACCATAAGCCGGGAGGCAAATGTTATAGGAACGTTGAGAGCATCGGGATATAAAAAGTCAGAGCTTATACTTCACTATATGGCGGCTCCTATTATAGTTTTGCTTATAGCGGCATTAGTGGGAAACATACTTGGATATACTTTTTTCAAAGATATAATGGCAGATTTATATTTAGGAAGCTACAGTCTTACTTCATACAAAACATTATGGAATGGTAATGCTTTTATTGATACTACCGTGATTCCTGTTGCAATTATGGTGCTGATAAATTTTGTAATGCTTGCAAGAATGCTGAGTCTTTCTCCGCTTAAATTTATAAGACGTGATTTAAAAAGGCATCAAAAGAAAAAAGCGTTTAAGCTGAATACAAAAATCAGAATTATGACGCGATTCAGACTAAGAGTTATATTCCAGAACTTATCTAATTACATTACGATTTTTGTAGGTGTTTTATTTGCAGGATTTATACTAGTTTTCGGAACTATGTTTATTCCACTTCTTGATTATGTGGAAGATGAAACTGTTTCAAATATGATTGCACAGCATCAGTATGTTTTAAAAGCACCGGCTGAAACGGAAGTTAAAGACGCTGAAAAATATTGCGTAGGAAGTCTTAAAACAACAGGCAGAGATTTTGTGGAAGATATATCCGTTTATGGAATATCAGAAAACAGTAAATATATTAATGCAGATCTGAATAAAATAAATGTATATATATCCAGCGCTTATGCGGATAAATATGGATTGGAAAAAGGAGATAGCTTTACTCTGAAAGAGGGTTTTGGAGATAAGAAATACAAATTAAATGTGGACGGAATTTATGATAATCCTACGACATTGGCTATATTTATGAGCCGAGTTAAATTTAATGATACATTTGACAAAGATAAGGATTATTACAGCGGCTATTTTTCAGATTCAGGAATAAACGATATTGATGAAAGCATTATTGCCTCAGAAATTACAGAAAGCGATTACACAAAATCTGCTCATCAGTTGAAAAAATCCATGGGAAATATGATGAATGTATTCTGGATTCTGGGCGTAGCAGTATTTATGCTTGTGATTTACCTGCTTGCTAAAATTATAATTGAGAAGAATTCACAATCAATATCTATGACAAAAATTTTGGGATATAATAAGAAAGAAATCAATAGCCTTTACATTCACACTACAACTATAGTTACAATTGTATCATTGATAGCAGTATTGCCGATTATAAGCATATTTTTAAATTATGTATGGCATGTAATGATGATGGAATTTACCGGATGGATACCATGTGTTATTGAGTGGAATGTATACCTAAAGGTAATTATTATTGGAATTGTTACCTACTTTTTTGTTGCATTAATGCTTATGAGGAAGACAAATAAAATACCTCTTGAGGATGCTTTAAAAAATGCTGAATAACAAAATGATAGTGATACTTATGAGTGGCATAGCTCATATTTTATTTGTCAGCGGCTTAGTAATTTTACTTTTTGTATTGGCAATGATCATAGATAAATATAAAAGAAACAAATAGTTATT
>JBJFBR010000085.1:0-3149 GCA_051888545.1 Oscillospiraceae bacterium | reverse complement strand
GGTTACACATCAAATGTATATATTGACTGCTATGAACTGGACGGTACACAGAAATGGCGTATAGATCTGGGCAAGAATATCCGTGCAGGCGCACACTATACTCAGTTTATAGCATATGATTTTGACGGTGACGGAAAAGCGGAAATTGCAATGAAAACCGCTGACGGAACAGTTGCAGGAGACGGAACGGTAATAGGTGATTCTTCAAAGGATTACCGCAACAGCAGCGGTTATATTCTCAGCGGTCCTGAATATCTCACAATGTTTGAGGGTGAAACAGGTAAAATCCTTCAGACGGTTGACTACTATCCTGCAAGAGGAACAGTTTCCAGCTGGGGCGACAGCTACGGAAACCGCGTAGACAGATTCCTGGCAGGAGTTGCATATCTTGACGGAAAGACGCCTAGCCTTATTATGTGCAGAGGTTACTATACCCGTGCAGTTATTGTGGCATATCAGTTTAAAAACGGAAGTCTTACAAGACAGTGGATCTTTGATTCAAATGATTCCGGCAACAGCGACTATGCCGGACAGGGAAATCACAGCATTTCCATAGCAGATGTGGACGATGACGGCTTTGATGAGATCGTTTACGGCTCAGCTGTAATTGACCATAACGGACAAGGCTTGTATTCCACAAAGCAAGGTCACGGTGACGCAATTCATGTAGGTGATTTTGACCCTGACCACAGCGGTCTGGAAATCTATCAGGTGCATGAAACCAAGTCCAGCTCTATTGAAAGCGTTCAGATGAGAGACGCAAAATCCGGTTCAACTCTTTGGGCAGTAAAGACGGGAACTGACGTCGGACGTGGACTTATTGCAAATATCGGACCTGACTATTATCCATATGTTGCAATGGCGTCAACAGGAAATTATGACAAAAACGGAAACAAGCTTGATCTTGATTTAGGTAAATTCGGTATAAACTTTTCAATCTGGTGGGACGGAGATTTATACCGTGAAGGCCTGGACAGAACCTATATTAATAAGTGGAATTACAATACCAAAAGCATTGACAGACTTCTGACCGGAAGCAATGTTCATTCCAACAACAGCACAAAGGCAACTCCGAGCCTTTCAGCTGATATTCTGGGCGACTGGCGTGAAGAAGTAATCTGGCCGACATCCGATGATACAGCTCTCAGAATATATATCAGCACAGATGTTACGGAACATAAGCTTTATACATTTATGCACGATATCCAGTATCGTGAGGCGATTGCATGGCAGAATGTTGCATACAATCAGCCGCCCCACCCAAGCTTTTATGTGGGCGAAGATATGCCGACACCTACACAGCCTGATGTCTATACAGTAGGCAGCTATACAGAAAAGCAGCTTGATGTTCAGCCAAAAACCGGTGCAAACATCAAGGAAGGCAAATATATGATCAAGAGCGAGCTCAGCGGTATGTATCTTGATGTTACAGGCGGTGCTGCAGCCAACGGAACAAATGTTCAGATGTGGGGCGCATCAGGACCGGCATCATATAATACATGGAAGCTGAAATCAGTGGGCGACGGATATTATCAGATTTATTCCTGCGTTGGTGACGGCTCATATCTTCTTGATCTGGACTATGGAAAGACTGATAACGGAACAAATATTCAGATTTATCAGAACACTTACTGCGATGCACAGCTTTTCAAATTCGTTGAGGTGTCAAGCGGAAAATATGTTATTGCCACAAAGGCAACAACAGACCAGTCAAACCTTGATATATACAATCACGATACCGGCAGCGGTGCAAATGTTTGTCAGTGGGAATATACGGGACTTCCGAATCAGATCTGGACTCTTGAAGAGGTCGCTGATGAATCAAGTTCAAAAGCTGAATCTTCAAGTACGGCTGACAGTTCTTCATCAAAGGCTGACTCCAGCAGTACAGTAACATCTGATGTGATTTATTGCTCACCGAGCGGAACGGGAAGCGGTGCATCAAAAGATGACCCTGCCGATGTTTCCTCTGCAATTTCAAGCATTAAGGCAGGAGGTACTATATATCTTCTGGGAGGAACATACAGCTTTGACAAAACTCTTGTTATAAATGAGAGCAACAGCGGTACTTCCTCTGCTTTCAAGACAATTTCAGCATATCCCGGTGAAAAGGTAGTCTGGGACTTCTCAAATCTGGGAACTTCCGATTCAAACAGAGGCGTAGTTATGGACGGTTCATACTGGCATTGGTACGGTTTCACCATTGCAAATGCAGGGGACAACGGTATGCTTTTGTCAGGTGACAACAATAAGATTGAGATGATGGTATTTGAAGGCAACCAGGATACAGGTCTTCAGCTTTCAAGATACAACAGCTCATACAGCGATATTTCCCAGTGGCCGCAGAACAATCTGATTCTCAACTGTACGTCAAGAAATAACTGTGATGACGCAACAATGGAAAATGCGGACGGATTTGCCGCAAAGCTTACCTGCGGTGAGGGAAATGTATTTGACGGCTGTATGGCATACAACAACTCTGATGACGGTTATGACTTGTATGCAAAAACAGACGCAGGTGCTATCGGAACAGTTACTATCAAGAACTGTCTTGCATTCAGAAACGGATATACCGAAAGCGGAAAGGGCTACGGCGACTGTGACGGAAACGGATTCAAGCTTGGCGGAAGCGGAGTTGGTTCACCTCATATTGTAACCAACTGTCTTGCATTTGAAAACTTAAACTGCGGTTTCACAGACAATAACAATCCTGACCTTGCAAAGATTTCAGACTGCACAGCTGTAAATAACGGAATTGGCAACAATTCTAAACCAAACTTCTCGGTATATCGCTGTACGAATTGTGATTTTGACAATCTAATGACCTATTACAACAATTCAGATATTGAAAAGGCAAGCGATAAGTTTGTAGGAACATACTGCAACGGTGTATACTACAACACAGCAGGTTATTACAAGGTAACTTCTGATACTGCTGTTACAAACGGTGAAAAAATCGGAACTAAATTTGACGGTCCGACAGATTCTGACTTTATTTCAACAACAGCCGGTGCAATGGGTACTGACTTCCATACAGTATGGAGAAATTCAGACGGCGGAATTAATACTCAGGGATATTTCCAGACCAAAGAAAACGGTACATATTCCTCAATGGGATATGAGCTTAGCAGCGTTTCAGAGGACAGCTC
>JBJFBR010000084.1:0-3164 GCA_051888545.1 Oscillospiraceae bacterium | reverse complement strand
TCAGTCGAATGAACAGGTTAAAAATAAAAGTTCTCAGGAACAAATTTCTGTAAGCGGAGAACATAAATTTACATATTCTGATTTTGATTTGGTAAACTCAAATGAAGAACTTGATGAGTGTTTCAAGAAGCTTGATCAGGTATGTGCAGATGCAAATTATAATCTTTCTTTTTCTTATAAAAATTTAGACACAGGAGCACAGATTGATTATCAGCCTGATATTTATTACCTCACTTGCTCTACGGTAAAAGCTGCATATGTAAAGCATTTGCTGGAGAGAGGTATTGACTTTGATGATATAATCTATAAATACGATGTCTGCGATGGTGACTACGGAACGGTTGCACTTAGTCAGAAAACCTCTTTTACTGCTAAAGAACTTATGGAGTATGCAATATTAGAATCGGATAATACTGCATATTATCTTCTTGTAAAAAATTATGGTTATACTGAGTTTAACGATATGCTGAGCAGAATAGGAGCAAGTTTTCGTCTTAGTGAAGGAGTAATATGGACCCGCTGTACTGCACTTGATATGATGAAATGCTTTGAGGACATATATAATTTTGCAGAAGAAAATACTAACGGAAAATGGCTTGTAAACTTGCTTTCAGATGCTGATTTAAATATTCAGATAGGCGCCGCCTTGAATGATAAATACAGGGTTGCACAGAAATACGGTTCGGAATTTACAGAGTATTCATTTCATGATTGTGCTTTGGTTTATGCTGATTCTCCATTTGTACTTAGTATTTTTACTAATCAGTATCCGGAAACAGAAGAATCTTGCAAAGTTTTCAAAAAATTGGCTCTTATATTTGATGAAATTAATTCACAGATAGTTTTGGACAAAAGTTAAACGCAAGGATAAATCGGTTTTATTATTAAAAAGCTCTTTATCGTTGGAAATTAAATCCATGGTAAAGAGCCTTTTCTTATAGCTTGACAAAATGGAATTTTAGTGTTATCATAGTATTATAAGAACAAATGTTCTCGACACTGCTTATCTGGATTGCTTTATTTTTTATATTTATAAAAAATATTAAAGCATATGAAAGTTTAAAACATCTTAAGAATTAATGCTGAAAAAATAAAAGCAAAAGTAAATAATAAGTTGAATTAGATAAATAAAACCAGTTTTTACGATTTGTATTATTAAAGGTTATGCAAAATATTATTGCACATTTAACAATTTATATAAAACTTCTAATAAAGGTTTTATACGAAAGAATATATTGTCTAATTTTTTCTATTTACATTGCTAAAATTTCGTGATATAATATTAAGTAGATTTGCATAATAATTTATGCAATATAATACTAAATTTTATATATAAGAAAGGAAGTGGTTTTTTTTACAGCACGCACCATTTTATTCTTAAAAATTTTTTATTGGAGGAAAAATTGAGGATGAAAAAGCTATTGAAGAAAATAGTTTGCTGTGCTTTAGGTGCAGCAACAATGCTGACAATGTCAGTATCTACAGGCATCTCATCTTTTGCAACCGATAAGCTGACCGGTCTGTCAGCTCAACAGATTGTAAAAGAAATGGGAATTGGTTGGAATCTGGGTAACTCACTGGACTGTTCAGGAATCAACTTCAAGGATACAGCTGATAAAGCAAACGGTCTTTCTGAGTGGTATGAAACAGGTTGGAGCAATCCTGTTACAACTAAAGCAATGATTGATAAGGTTAAAGCAGAAGGTTTTAATACAATTCGTATACCTGTTACCTGGGGTGAAAAAGTCAGCGGCGATGATTATACCATTAATGATGAATGGATGGCTCGTGTTAAGGAAATCGTTGATTGGGCTTACGAAGATGATATGTTTGTCATTTTGAATACTCACCATGAGGAAATGACAGGATTTGAAGATGAGCCTAAATCTACAGATGAAAACCTTAAATATAAGTCCGGTTGGCTCAGACTTGAAAATTATGAAAGCTCAAGTAAAGAACTTGTAGCAATCTGGAAACAAATTGCAAAAGAATTTGCAGATTACGATCAGCATCTTATTTTTGAAGTTATGAACGAGCCGCGTTACGTAGATGATAATGGTATTCAGGATTGGGATGGTACAGAAGAATGGTACGAGGTTATCAACAAACTGAATGCTGACGGCTTAGAAGCAATTCGTTCAGTTGCAGGAAATGAAGAAAGAGCAGTTATGCTTCCAACATATGCTGCACAGCTTAAAGAAGATCCGATGAAATCATTTGTTCTTCCTGATGATAAAAACCTGATTGTTTCAATTCACGCTTATGAGCCTTATGCACTTTGTCTTGCAAAGGGTGATCAGGGAGAAGAATATACAACTGAATTTACCGAAGAAGGCAAACAGCTTCTTGATGAAAAATTTGCTTTGCTGGATAAGTATTTCATTAATAAAGGAATACCTGTTGTAATAGGTGAAACAAGTATTACAAACCGTAATAACCCTGAAGACAGACGTGAATGGTGTAAGTATTATGCAACTCTTGCAAGAGAACGTAATATTCCATTGGTAATCTGGGATGCAAACAAGTTCGGAAAAGATGATCCAAAGGTTGGTGAAAACCACGGCTGGCTTAACAGAAACCTTCTGAAGTGGTATGACAAGCAGACAACTGATACCCTTGTTTATACTTTCTATGGCTATGAAGTTCCGGGTGATGATTATTATTATCCTGAAGAGGATCTTGCACCAACAGAAGATAAGTTTGATATTCATACCCTCTGGACAGGAAATGCAACAGCTCCTGCTTGGGGACAATGTACAACAATTCAGCTTCCAAGCGGTGGAATTACTGCAGAAGATTTGAATACAAAGGGTACACTTATTGAAATTGACTATGATAATACAACTTACGGTTCTCCGCACTTGGTTCTATATTCTATTTCAAACAATTATTGGGTAGATATTTATCCTACAGATATTGATGTTGCAGACGGAAGAGCATATTTTGCATATCCGACAATCGTAAATACCTGGGAGGGTATGACCAAAACAACTGACCTCAGCTCAGTTCAGCAAATGTTCGTTTCTGCTGCATTTACACCTGTAACAGGTACAGCCTTGAAGGTTTGTATTCCAAAGGAAGGTGCTGAAATACCTGATCCATATGTTGACCCATATGAAGACAGAAACTTCTGGGATGAACATACTGTATACGGACCTCAGGGC
>JBJFBR010000083.1:0-3199 GCA_051888545.1 Oscillospiraceae bacterium | reverse complement strand
GGAATGCTTCAGGTGCCGTAGTTGTGGGATGCTCACAAAATGGTTGGATGAAAGCAGACTGGGCTCTTCAGGATGATATGGAAAGCGTTGAAGAAAACAACTGTTCTATCTATAAAATTTATTATGACGGTGGAAACACTTATACTTTTGAAATCAATACCAAGAGTCTTTTGAAAGACGGATATCTGGGAAAAGGTGATTCCCTTTATGAAGATGAATTGAGCAGTTCAAACCTTTCTAATGATTATGCTTTAGTAGCTGCACAGTCATTTAATGAAAACACAGAAAAAAGCTGGGATATTTTAGGCTTTGAACTTCTTGACGGTGCAGGAAATCAGATTGTAACTGACGGCGAACCTGCAGATGTTGAAACTATGGAAACTGTCGTTGAGAACTCTGAGTTTGAACTTCCTGCTGAAGATCCTTCCGAGGATGATTCAAGCGAAGTTGAAGGACCTACAGAAGATTCTGTAATCATTTACGAAGGAGACCCTGTTCCTCTGGGAAACTGGGGCGAGCCAACTCAAGCTTTAGTAGATTCAATCCCGGGTGCAAAAGCCGGTGATAAGATCACTGTTGAATATACTGTAGACGCTTCAAGCCCACAGCTTCAGATTGCAACAAAGCAGGGCGATGCTATGACATGGACACCATTGATATTTGGTGATTATCAGTATATTGAGCTTAGCGGTAATGAAGTAGATACAGCTAAGCTTGATGCCGATGCAGCAGAGGAATTAGCAAATGCTAAGGAAATCTGGTTCAAGGGTGCAAATGCAACAATTACCAAGATTTATTATACACCTTCAACAGGAGAAGACTCATCAAGTGAGGTTGACTCATCAAGCAAAGTTGAATCTTCAAGTGTTGCTGAATCTTCAAGCGAAGCAGAATCAAGCGAACCTGTTGATCCAAACGCTAAATATTCATTTGAAGTTAAGGCAAGCAACGGCGGTCAGGCAGGCTTTGCAAAGGTTGGAGATACTGAAGAAACATTAGTTCCTACACCTGATGAAGGAACAAGAGTAGCAAAAGCTCCTATCGACTGCACACTTCTTGACGCAAGCTGGGTAGGCAACGGAGAAACACTCGTTAAGAGAATTATCAAAGGCGGCGCTCAGGACGGTGCAATCTATACAGATAATTCAGGAAATGAAGCGATTGCTTCAATCAGATCTATCAGCATTACAATTACAGGTGCTAAGGGTGAAGACGGCAAGTACACAGACGCTCATACTACAGGTTCTATTGTTTATTCTGTAAACGGCGGCTGGGATCAGGCAGTTTGGAAAGTTAATGTTTCAGGCGACAATGACAAAGGAATTTCAGTACAAAAGGTTGGTACTGACTATGTAATCACACGTACATTTGATGAAACAGATGAAGATGACAAGGCTATCCTTGATCAGGCAAAAGCTCTTGACGAAAAAGATTCTTCATTTGCTATTGCATTCCAGAACTACGGTGATTCAGACAAGAAGACCGGTCCTGGATATGTTATTAAGAATGTTGTAGCTAAAGACGGCAACGGAGAAATAGTTTACAGCGACGGCGAAGTTGAGGATAATACATATGCTGCAGGAACAAAATTCAAATGTACTGCTACACCTAATGAAGGTTATGTATTTACAAACTGGATAGATGCTGACGGAAATGAAGTAAGCACAGATGCTGAATTTGAATATGAACTTCCTGCTGCTAACACAGTTTTGACAGCTAATTTCAAGGATACAGGCAAAACTGATACAAGTACAACTGATACAAGCACTACAGATTCAAGCACTACAGGCAATAATACAAATTCCGGCACAAACAGCGCTGCAAATTCCGGCACAAACAGCACAGCAAACGGCGGTACTGCAAACAATGGTACTACAGGCGGAACAACCACCGGCGGTACTACAGGCGGTTCATCTACTACAGGAAGCAATGACGCATCAACAAACACCGGTGCTTCTGCTTTGGCACTTGTAGGTCTTGCACTTGCAGGCGTTGCAGTAGTTCTTACTAAAAAGAATAAATAAATTCCGGCGAATAACAATTCAAAAGAATAATAATTCAAAAGGCTCGCTTTAAAAGCGAGTCTTTTTTTATTTGACATTTATTTCATTGATTTTTGGGTATAATTATGGTATACTAAAATCAGTAAAATTTTAGAAAAGCAAAGGATTATACCATGGATAACAACAATTTTTATAATCAAAATGAACGTAGGTTTACCGATGAAGATTATGAAAGATTAAAGCGGGATATTGAAAGAAAAAGACGTATTCGTCAGCAAAAGGAAAAACAAAAAAGAGCCAGAGCAAATGCTTTGGCTGTCCTTGTTGGTATTATATTGATAATTGCAGTGGCCTCAGTTTTTCATATCTCAAATAAACCTGATAATAGTACAGCACCTGCCACCTCAGATTCTCAGGATTCAGATTCTGATAACCCGTCAAACCCGAATAATAAAACTATAATCCCTAAGCACGATGTCAATGTTAAGGACGGAGTAACCTATATTGACGGAATTCTTATCGTTAATAAGACATACTCTATTCCTGCAAGCTATAACCCCAACGGATTGGAACCGGTTGCACAGCAAGCTTTTGATGAAATGGCAGCAGACGCTTACAGTCAGGGTATCAGCCTTTTCATTTGTTCGGGATTCCGCAGCTATGAAGAACAGGAAACTCTGTATAACAACTATGCCGATGAACGAGGCAAAGATGAGGCAGATGCTGTTTCTGCCCGCCCGGGCCATTCAGAACATCAGACAGGTCTTTCAATGGATGTCAACACTACCGAGTTCTCTTTTGAAAACACGCCTGAGTCCCAATGGCTGAATGAGCATTGTGCCGAATATGGTTTTATAGTCCGCTTTCCAAAGGGCAAAGAGGATATTACCGGTTTTGAATATGAACCATGGCATATACGATATGTGGGCAAAAAAAATGCAAAAGCTATTCAGGAATCAGGACTCTGCCTTGAAGAATATCTGAATATCACTTCTAAGTATACTGACTGAGTTTTCTGTGCTGCTGCTCATATTTATGCTTGGTTGCAAGACCTCCTCTGATATGACGTTCACTTTTATTCAGCTCTAAAAGTGCTTTGACTTCTTTATAAAGTGACGGAGATGCCTTTGGCAAGCGTTCGGTGAGGTCTTTATGTACTGTGGATTTGCTTATTCCAAACGCTTTTGCAGTAGCTC
>JBJFBR010000082.1:0-3218 GCA_051888545.1 Oscillospiraceae bacterium | reverse complement strand
GGAATGCTTCAGGTGCCGTAGTTGTGGGATGCTCACAAAATGGTTGGATGAAAGCTGACTGGGCTCTTCAGGAAGATATGGAAAGCGTTGAAGCCAACAACTATGCTATCTATAAAATTTATTTTGACGGTGGAAACACTTATACTTTTGAAATCAATACCAAGAGTCTTTTTGAAGACGGTTATCTCGAAAAAGGTGATTCCCTTTATGAAGATGAATTGAGCAGTTCAAACCTTTCTAACGATTATGCCTTAGTAGCTGCACAGTCATTTAATGAAAACACAGAGAAAAGCTGGAATGTTTTAGGCTTTGAACTTCTTGACGGTGCAGGAAATCCTATCGTAACTGACGGTGAACCTGCAGCTGTTGAAGATATGGAAGTTGTCCTTGAAAACTCTGAATATGAACTTCCTGCTGAAGATCCTTCCGAGGATGATTCAAGTGAAGTTGAAGGACCTACAGAAGATTCTGTAATCATTTATGACAAAGATCCTGTTCCTCTCGGAAACTGGGATCATGATTATCAGTCTCCTGTAAATTCAATCCCGGGTGCAAAAGTCGGCGATAAAATCACTGTTGAATATACTTTAGACGGTTCAAGCCCTCAGCTTCAGATCGCAACAAAGCAGGGCGATGCATTGACTTGGACACCAATGGTATTTGGTGATAGTCAGTACATCAACCTTACCGGCAGCGGTGTAGATACAGCTACTATTGATGATGCTGATGCAGCAGAGGAATTAGCAAGTGCTAAGGAAATCTGGTTCAAGGGTTCAAATGCAACAATTACTAAGATTTATTATACACCTTCAACAGAAGAAGACTCATCAAGTGAGGTTGACTCATCAAGCGAAGTTGACTCATCAAGTGAGGTTGTTGATTCTTCAGGCGAGATTGAATCTTCAAGCGAAGCAGAATCAAGCGAGCCTGTTGATCCAAACGCTAAATATTCATTTGAAGTTAAAGCAAGCAACGGCGGTCAGGCAGGCTTTGTAAAGGTTGGAGATGCTGAAGAAACATTGGTTCGTACACCTGATGAAGGAACAAAAGTATCAAAAGCTCCTATCGACTGCACACTTCTTGACGCAAGCTGGCAGGGCAACGGAACTACACTTGTTAAGAGAATTATCAAGGGCGGCGAACAGGATGGTGCAATCTATACAGATGATTCAGGAAATGAAAAGATTGCCTCAATCAGATCTATCAGCATTACAATTACAGGTGCCAAGGGTGAAGACGGCAAATACACAGACGCTCATACTACAGGTTCTATCGTTTATTCTGTAAACGGCGGATGGGATCAGTCAGTTTGGAAAGTAAATGTTTCAGGCGATCAGGATAAAGGAGTTTCAGTACAAAAGGTTGGTACTGATTATGTTATCACACGTACATATGATGAAACAGATGAAGATGACAAGGCTATCCTTGATCAGGCAAAAGCTCTTGACGAAAAAGATTCTTCATTTGCTATTGCATTCCAGAACTACGGTGATTCAGACAAGAAGACCGGTCCTGGATATGTTATTAAGAATGTTGTAGCTAAAGACGGCAACGGAGAAATAGTTTACAGCGACGGTGAAGTTGAGGATAATACATATGCTGCAGGAACAATATTCAAATGTACTGCTACACCTAATGAAGGTTATGAATTTGTAAACTGGATAGATGCTGACGGAAATGAAGTAAGCACAGATGCAGAATTTGAATATACTCTTGGAGAAGCTAATACAGTTTTGACAGCTAACTTCAAGGATACAGGCAAAACTGATACAAGTACAGTAGATTCAAGTACAACTGATACAAGCACTACAGATTCAAACACAACTGATACAGGTAAAACAGACAGTACTGCTAATACCAACACAAACAGCACAGCAAACGGCGGTACTACAAACAATGGTACTACAGGCGGAACAACAACCGGCGGTACTACAGGCGGTTCATCTACTACAGGAAGCAATGACGCATCAACAAACACCGGTGCTTCTGCTTTGGCACTTGTAGGTCTCGCACTTGCAGGCGTTGCAGTAGTTCTTACTAAAAAGAATAAATAATTCAAAAGAATAACTATTCTTTATTAAAAGACTCGCTTTAAAAGCGAGTCTTTTTTTATTTGACATTTATTTCATTGATTTTTGAGTATAATTATGGTATACTAAAATCAGTAAAATTTTAGAAAAGCAAAGGAATATACCATGGATAACAACAATTTTTATAATCAAAATGAACGTAGGTTTACCGATGAAGATTATGAAAAATTAAAGCGGGATATTGAAAGAAAAAGACGTATTCGTCAGCAAAAAGAAAAACAAAAAAGAGCCAGAGCAAATGCTTTGGCCGTTCTTGTTGGTATTATATTGATAATTGCCGTTGCCTCAGTTTTTCATATCTCAAATAAACCTGATAATAGTACAACACCTGCCACCTCAGATTCTCAGGATTCAGATTCTGACAACTCGGCAAACTCAAATAACAAAAATATAATCCCTAAACACGATGTCAATGTTAAGGACGGAGTAACCTATATTGACGGAATTCTTGTAGTTAATAAGACATACTCTATTCCTGAAAGCTATAACCCCAACGGATTGGAACCTGTTGCACAGCAAGCTTTTGATGAAATGGCAGCAGACGCTTACAGTCAGGGTATCAGCCTTTTCATTTGTTCGGGATTCCGCAGCTATGAAGAACAGGAAACTCTGTATAACAACTATGCCGATGAACGAGGCAAAGATGAGGCAGATGCTGTTTCTGCCCGCCCGGGCCATTCAGAACATCAGACAGGTCTTTCAATGGATGTCAACACTACCGAGTTCTCTTTTGAAAACACACCTGAGTCCCAATGGCTGAATGAGCATTGTGCCGAATACGGTTTTATAGTCCGCTTTCCAAAGGGCAAAGAGGATATTACCGGATTTGAATATGAACCATGGCATATTCGATATGTGGGCATAAAAAATGCAAAAGCTATAAAGGAATCAGGTCTCTGCCTTGAAGAATATCTGAATATCACTTCTAAATATACTGACTGAGTTTTCTGTGCTGCTGCTCATATTTATGTTTGGTTGCAAGTCCTCCTCTGATATGACGTTCACGTTTATTCAGCTCTAAAAGTGCTTTAACTTCTTTATAAAGTGACGGAGATGCCTTTGGCAAGCGTTCAGTGAGGTCTTTATGTACTGTGGATTTGCTTATTCCAAACGCTTTTGCAGTAGCTC